>CAZOUU010000001.1:0-2706 GCA_964583045.1 uncultured Lachnospiraceae bacterium
AGTGCTATAACTCATTTTATAGGATTTATGCTCGCAGTTATTGCTACTGCTCCACTTATTATGAAAGCATTAGAAAAGGACGGCAATGCCGTCCATGTTACATCTCTAATTATATTTATAGTAAGTATGATATTGCTATATGGCGCTAGTACTATCTACCATTCCTTTGACGTATCTAAGAAGATTAACCTACGTCTTAAGAAGCTTGACCATGCTATGATATTTATACTAATTGCTGGCACCTACACCCCTATATGCCTTATGGTTATAAAGGGAACTAAGGGTATAGCACTTCTTTGTGCTGTGTGGGTTATAGCCCTATTAGGTATTATATTTAAAATGTTTTGGGTTACCTGTCCACAATGGATATCTTCAGTAATGTATATAGCTATGGGCTGGTTATGCATATTTGCATTTTCACCTATTATGCAAAACCTTAATCATGCCGGATTTATGTGGCTTCTAGTTGGTGGTATTATCTACACTGTCGGTGGTGTTATATATGCCCTAAAGCTACCTATATTCAATACCAAGCATAAGAACTTCGGTTCCCATGAGATATTTCATCTATTCGTTATGGGTGGCAGTCTATGCCATTTCATTCTAATCTACGTATATTTAATTTAGATACTCAGCCGGGTTAACCGCTTCTCCATTTGATCTCATTTCAAAATGGAGATGTGGGCCTGTTGAATTTCCTGTATTTCCTGATAATGCTATCTTTTCTCCCTGTTTTACATATTGTCCAGCGGATACTAATGGTTTACTTAGGTGACCATATCTACTAGTTATTCCATCACCATGGTCTATAACTACACAATAGCCATATCCACCTAGCCAACCAGCACTCGTTACTCTACCACCACGAGTGGCAAATACTGCTGTTCCCACTGGTATTCCATAATCTATACCCTTATGATATGTGGAAGCACCTGCCTTTGGTTGTTTTCTCTTTCCAAATGGTGAGGTGATTCTAGGATTACTTAATGGGCACATATATGTCGGTACGGCCTTAGTTCCCCTATGAACTATCTTTGGCTGTGCCTCTACTTTTACTATCTCATTTAATATCTCTCTATTGTATTCTTTACCATTATTATATTGAACCAATGCTGTTACAGTTCTCTCACCTTCTACAGCTTCTTGTGTAACTACATCATTACCTATAAATAAAGATGAATCATCTACATATTCCGTATCCAGATTATACTTCTCATCATAGGTCTCTTGTTCATCTACTAATATAGATACCTCTGTCTTAGGGACTACTACATTTAACTCATCCCCTATAACTATGGTGGATTCCACCGTTAATCCTTCATTCATAGATATAAGTCCATCCATATCCATATCATGATCCTGTGCAATAGTGGATAAACAATCTCCAGATTTAACTTCATAAGTGGTCTTCTCATCTCTAGGTGTAGTTATATCTGCTAATACATCCTCTGTCTTCTGAAGCTTATCTTTGGATACATAGCAGCTAGTTACTTCTATATCTTCATTAAAATCTATATTTTTAATTCCATCAGTATTAACTGGGTTAGTGCCTTCGGTTTCTGATATAGGCATAACTTCATCATCCTGATCCGTATGGCTTTCCTCTGTAGCAGCACCTTCCTCTATAGTGGCACCACTTTCTGTAGTGGCACCTTCCTCTGTAGTGGCACCGCTTTCTGTAGTAGCTGCTGCCGGCTCTATAAATGCAGATACTGGCTGTGTCTCATTAGCACTAGCTGTAGGCTCTCCACCGGCTACACATACATCCATAATTCCACTCTCTTTGTCATCTGCCATCTGCAAGCCTACTGCAAATGTATCATCTACATCATAACCTGCCTGTGCCTGCTCCAATATGGTTATAACATCCTCTTTGGTGGCAACTGTAGCCATATAATCGTTTACCTTAATGGTATAAGCCAGAACCTTCTCAATCTTCATGGACTTATCCAGCTCTTCATACATAACCTGAGTTAGCCTGTCCACATTTTTTATCTTCATAGCATTACCTTGTATCTTTTGAGCTGAATAGAGATTTTCAACTATAACCAGTTCGCCTGTCTCTAAACCCTTCTGGTATCTAGCCTCTCGCATAGCAGCATCTATATCCTCCTGTGATGCCGCATAAGCAACTACTTCATCTCCCACTTTTATCTCATATATAGTTTGGAAGCATGCTGTAGTAGCTATAGGAAATACAAACATAGCTGCTGAGAATGTAATAATAAATGCTTTCCAATATTCTACTTGTCTCTGTAGGCCTCTGCCCTTCTTTGTCTTCATCTAATCCTCCGAAATATCTCTACATATATCTACACCAAAAACACCAATCTATTAACAATTCTGTAATTCATTTTAACAGTACGGTAACATTATGTAAAGTAAAAATGCACGCAAAAACCTATGGTTTTCTGTGCATTTATCTTAAATCTTTCTTAAATCATCCTTTTTTAACACTATAACCAAAGGTTCCCAGCTTTTCGCCAAGGGCTATATACTCTCCATGGGAATATGTAATCAACCCTTGTTTATTCAATTCAAATTTACCCTTATCATCCATATAATCTGTAGTAACCTGTACATTTACTACCCTAGCAATAAACATATGATGAGAACCAAGCTCTTCTATTTTCTCCACCTTGCATTCTAGACTCAACGGACTCTCTCCTATAATAGGAGCATATGCTAACATCTTAGCCGGCATAG
>CAZOUU010000001.1:2745-20768 GCA_964583045.1 uncultured Lachnospiraceae bacterium
TCATCTCTTTCCATTTATCTACATCCCTGCCCGATTTTACACCGCACCAGTCTGTAGCATAGGCTAAGTCTTCTGTAGTAAGATTCACTACAAATTCCCCAGTTTCTTTAATCATATTATAAGAATATCTCTCTGGCCTAACTGATATATATAGCATAGCTGGATCCGAACAGATAGTTCCTGTCCATGCCACTGTAATTATATTTGTATTTCCTGCCTTATCACCACAGCTAACCATAACAACTGGTACTGGGTACAACATATTTCCTGGTTTCCACGATTCTTTATTCATATATGCCTCCTAACTTAACCACAAATTTCAATCCAGCTAATTATAACAGTGATTTATTATATACGCAACATTGCTCATCCCTGTTCATTTTTTACTTATACTTCTCCTTACTTGTTGTCTTTTCCTCAATTATATTTTATAATCAAGTTATTCAACATCATCATTTCACAGAGGAGGACGTCAATGGGTCAGAAATTTTTAGATATAGAAGATGTACCTACTACCTTAAATAATAAGATTAAGCAGGACTTGAAATTCAGAACTGGTAGATTTGTATGGCGTGTGAAATTTAACACTCCACTTAATCCTTCTTCTATTAACAAAAAGTCTATGTATTTAACTGATATGGACGGGAATGTATGTCCCGCTTCCATTAGATATAATCCTGCAAGCAGTGAGATAGAAGTAGAGCCTTTAGCAGCCTTTGCTGAAAAGACTTATTATAATTTGAATATAACCACCTTAGTGAAATCAAAAGGAGGCCAACATCTGAAGGCCCCCATTACAATTAAGTTTAAGATAGACTAGCTATGACTGGTCTATTTTTTCCTGTATTTATCCACAAAGTCTAAAAATACTTCCCATCTGTCTGGATGATCTACAAAATATTTTGGACATTCCTTACCTGTTACATCATAATGTCTTATTACGTGATCTGTATCTATACCATAATAATCACATAAAGCTGCTGTTAAGTATACGCATTTGTTATATGTGGCATCATTGAAGTTCCCTGTCTCATCTGGATGACAGCACTCTATGGCTATGCTATCTACATTTCTAGCATTAGATGCATAACACATCTCATTTAGCGGAATACACTGCACTATCTCTCCATCCAGTCCTATAACGAAATGACTACTTGCATAAGTATCGCCTGTATCCTTTAGATTTTCAAAATAGTTTCTATTGCCTTCTGCTGTACTGCCCGGGTTTGCTGTATAGTGAATTACTATGTATTTTACTCCATCTTCTAACTCTGTACCTGGCCTGGAATATTCATTAATATCCAAAAACTCCTCTTGTATATCAAGCTCTGGGAATACTGCTGCCGCTCCTTCTATAGGTGCCACCTGCTTCTTAAACATATTCGCTATGCCACCCCTGCCATTATCGCGTCTCATATTTCTTATTCCATTGCTTATAGCTATAACGATTATAACTATAAAAAATGCTGCCGCTGTTATGGCAATAATTCTATTTCTTCTAACTATTTTTCTCCTTGCAGCCATTAGCTCTTTTTTTCTGGTATTTGCTCTGACTCTATTTCGTCTTTGGTCTTCCATACTTATCTCCTAGTCTAACTATACTTACTTTTATGGGTATCTCTATATGTATCCCCCCTACATAATATATATAAAGCACCCGATTGTTCTTGTACATCACCTATATATTTCTCATATTACAAAGCCATCGTATAATTATTCGGTTGCAAATTTTTGAAAGATGTTTTATTATCCATACTTATATATATGCCGCTACAAGAAATTGGTGATTAATTAAATGAAGTCGAAGCTCACCTGATCGTAGCCTAATGGTCTATATTCTATCTCCTCTTGATCCACCTGACTTCTATAGTCTATGACTACCGTCTGCTGCTTGTCGCCTACTAGCTGCTGACCTAGTATATAGTTCACATCAAATCTTCCTGTTATGGCTGGAGTTGCTCCTCTGGCTGGTACTATAAGCTGTACATTATTTACCTTAAGTAACTCAAATATAGGCTCCCATATATATACATCCTTTGCAGCTCCAAATGGATTGTCTATAAATATGGTTTTCTTCAATCCACCAGTCTCCTCACCTGTAGCATATATACCAGATACATAGTTAATAATAGAAACCAAAAATTGTATATATATACCTTGAGACTGACCCGTACTGCCTACTGCCTCCTCATACTTAAGATAACGACTTTGCTCCTTTATACGCTCTCGCTTATATAGACTTAGCTTTATGTTATTCATATCAGTAACTATAACGCTAAACAGTTTCTTAAGTGCCAGCCTTTGTCTTATATATTTCATCTTGTCATCACTAGCTTCATATTTATCAGCTTTAGCTACCACATCATCTATGTATTCTGACATCTTCTGCTCGTAGAATTCTTCCTTGATATAAGGTATATTAAGTCCTACCATCTGTATAGCTTCACCATCTAATATAATATGGGAGAGCTTAGGTAATTTATCAAGCTCCGTCTTCACATCACTACAACGCTCTATACATTGCTTCTCAAAGCTGCTCTTAATGTATTCCATATCCTCTATGCCTTTTTCTACTCTTTGCTTTTCTAATACTACAAAGGCTGTAATATCCTTTAAATCATTAAGCAGCTTCTGGGCATCGTTATAGTTATCTGGCACTATTACGTCATTAGCTATAACTCGGGCTAACTCGTACACCTGCATCTGATTTAGGGTGTCCGCTGTCTTAGTTTTGTAATTTAACAATTCTGTTCTAGCCTTATCTAATGCCTTAACACTCCTGTCGTATACCAAAATACTATCTTCATATTGATTACGAAGCTCTGCCTTATTCCCATATACCATCTGTGCATTATCTAGGGCTATACCTGTGGTATCTACTATTCTCTTCACGTCCTTATATAGATCCATCATCATATCATTTTCTTTAACACAGCTTCTATACTCTGCCTCTAGCTCTTTGTACTCTGACATAATGGTTTTAAGAACATTATCACTCTTTTCTAGAGCCGCCTTTGCTTCCTCTAGGCTTATATCCATATGTTCCATAGTACCATATTTTTCTTCTAATATTTTTACAGAATTCTCTATACTTCCTGACAATTTATCGAAGATTCTATTAAGATTATGATATTCATTATTAAGCTGTGCCTCCTTAGTACTTAAGGCCGCTATTTCCCTGCTAAATTCACTTAATACCTCTTCCTCCACAGCATACAAGCCCGTATCGCCCGTCTGCTCCTTTAGATCCTCTATCATAATTCCACGTTTTAGTATGGCTTTAAGGCTTCTGTTCATGCTTACCTTCAATGTATCTATCAGCTTTCTCTTATCCTCCAGCACCACTGTACTATTCTTAGCCACACCATATAACGCCTTATACTGAGCATCTATTTCGGCTTCTGACATGTTCTTATATTCTGCTGGTGGCTCTACGCTTACATAGTATTCCTGATAATATGTCTCCCAGTCCTTTTCCATAAAGCTTAATTTATCTTCTATACCATTTATTTTATTAAGAATATCCATATGGGTAAATGTAAGCTTAGATACTTCATTATCTGTTTTAATCTCTAGATCACTTAGTCTTTCTATCTCTTCCTCGTAGGATTTAAGCTTTACATTTTCCTCATCTAGCTGACGGCTAAGAACCGCTATATGCTCTAGGGTGCCACCTTTACTTATTAAGCCATTAAGCTCCTCCCTCTTAGCTGATAGCTTTCCCTTATCCTCTGACAGCTTTCCATTTAGGCTAGTACTTCTGCCTTGTAGCTTCTCCAACTGGGTATTTAAGTTACTTTCCATACCCTTAAGGCTGATTTCTCTCTCCTCGGCATTTACAAAATCCTTATCCGTTAGCTTTGTTACGTAGGCTATGTCTTCGTTGTAGGTATTCCCTACCTCCTGAAGTCTGGATATAACATCAGATATATCCTGTAGCTTAGCTTCATATTCTTTCTTCTTACTGACTAATACATCCTCTCTAGTAAAATATTCTCCATCCTTTGCTACATATATAACATGGGCGCTACCACTCTTTTCTCCTAGAGGATTATCTATGACCTGTCTATCATATATAGGTACCGGTATATCCCCTGTATCTATATTGGGTAGATTACGATCCTCCATCAAGGCAGCATAATCTTCAGTTATAATTCCATAAGGTAATAAAGGATATTTTTCTAAAACCTCTCTCTTAGCATCATTATTCAGGGCACTTATATAATCTGCTCCCAGCATAATGTATATACCATGTCTGGTTTCTATATACTCCTTAACTTCTCTAACACCCTTAGTAACACTGACTAGCTGGTTATCATTTATCTCATTAAGTCTCTTATGTAACGCTTCTAATTCTTTTTCCTTCTTATGAAGCTCTATTACATAATTTACATATCTCTCATTTATAACATGTAATAGTTTATATATGTCAGATACACCATATAGCTTAAGCATATGGTTAATCTTGTCATAATTATTTCTATAGACCTCTAGTCGGTCTTCATTATTAAGGATATCTGTCTTGACCTTATCTAGCTTATCCTTAATACTGTCCATCTCATAATTAGTACTGGTACTTTCCTCCCAGCCCTTAGCTATAGCCTCCTCTAGCTTTCCTATATCCTCTTTACATATATCTATAGCTCTATTATGCTCTTCTATTAGGGCATCTATATCCTTAAATAATAATATATTGGTATCCCCATTTTGAGCTTTGATAGACTCTCTTAATCTACCTATCTCCTCCTTGGCATTTTCCTGTCTTCCTTTATATACCTCTAGTGTTACCTTAGTCTCTGTCTGAAGATTTTTACTTATTTCCAACTCTTTTTTAATGGATTCTAATGCAGTCTTAGCCTTCTCTAGCTGCAATTTATATTCCTTTGAATTTCTATCATTTATAAGCTTTTTAGCCGCAGCATAAAATACCATATCGTCACTACCATTTCCATCCATATCTCTGGTAGCTTTAATAATAGCTTCATTTTCCTCCACCTGCTTCTTATCCTCTAGATAGGCAATATAATCATTTACACTCTCTTTGTATTGTAATTGTCGCTCTAGCTCCTCCATCTCTGATTTGTTATTCGCTAATACACTTTGTAATTTATCTATATCCTCTTTGTAGCCATCTAGCTTATAATTGTCTTTAATAATCTTAAGGGTATCTATTCTTTTCTTAGCTATCTCAGCTTCCTTTCCCTTATCTTCCTTCTTTTGCTGTAATAGGCTAAGCTGCTTTTCATTATCCTCTACATATGCCTTGCTGGTCATATATACATTTCCTAATACGTTTGATACCTTTTCCTTATCCTCGTATAGGCTTAGGAAGGACGTAACTCTGGCAATTAATACATTTATTAATTCTATCTGTCTATCGTAATTTTGTATGTCATTTTTCTTTTTAGACAGCTCTACTAGTTTATCCTTTATATCCACAAGGGTCTTTGCTATATCCTCTTCCCCTTTATCCTTCTCAGTCTTTACATAGTACGCTTTTTCTATTATCTCCTCTATCAGTAAGTCCTCTACTACCTTTCGGGTAGTCTTATAATTATTCTCAAAATATGTCCTTACATGACCTTCTGTCTCATTTATTCCTCTAATTATCTCCCACTGGCTCTCATATAGACCATATCTGCTTATATATCTTTGATATTCTCCCTTACGTTCAAATACCATAACCTCTAGGCTATAATCCTTATGCGCTAGCGCCTTTAGATAATTCTTAAGACCTAGATAGGTAATCCTCTCCTCCTTATTAGACAAAGGTAGATTGATTATGTCGTTCTGATTATATTCATTGTACAAAATGCAATAGTTGAAATATTCTATAGCGGCTGATTCCTTAGCCTGGCTATCCCCATCTTCATTATCTCTAGCTTTTCTGGCACAAAACCCAGTGGTCATGTATCTATAACCACCTTCCACTTCATCTAAACGCCACTCCACAAGAGAATGTATAGTTGTGTTTTTGCTTCCTGTACGAAATAGCTTTTCTATAGGCTGCTTCTCATCTAAGGTACAATTAGGTATGAGGTTTTGCATAAGCAACAGCATAAGTACACTCTTACCACCACCATTTGCTAGATCATATAAGGTATTTCTGCCATACATTTTCATAGTAAAGTCATCATAGCATTGAGTACCAAAATTATATTTTACATTATTAACCCTAATACGATTTATGTTAGGCATCTTCCTTACCCCCTTCTAGCAATGTATATATCTGTCCTCTATATTCCTCGAAGTAATTCTCCACCAATGCCTTCATTCTATCTGTAGGATAATACCTCTCCTCTAATTCTATAAATAACTTTTGACTTACCAAAAAATTAAATGTAAGCTTTGTTATACCACTCTTAGAACCTCTGCTGGCTCTAACCATATCATTGTCCTCGCCTGTTACCATAGGCAGCTCATCCCAGAGTAGAGCTATAGCCTTAAAGGACTGCTCCTCTATATCTTCCATAGCATATACCGATAAATCCTTAAGAATTACATCTAGTGACTTACTGGTTTCCTCTATTATATCCTCTAATTTCACATATTCCTTAAACTGATACGAAGCCGAATCCTTATAAAAGCTTAATAGCACATTATACATAATGTAATAGCATAGATATAGCTCTTTGTTATATCTAAGACCTATTAGTCTTTTAAGCTCGTCATTACTGTAACCAAACACTCGATTTCCTTCGCCAGCTGTAAGATATAAACTCTCATTGTATTCATATATGTTAAGATTGAGTCTCTTTAATATCTCCGATACTAGTTCATACACCTCAGCATTCTGATAATACTCTTCATATAGATATCCATTTTTCTTGTCGCTTCTGCTTATATCTTCCCCAGTAATTAATCTACTATATATATCTAGGGCCTTTGTCATATTTACACTGTCCATCTATATGTCCTTCCTTTCGTATCTTACTGAAGACGTACTTATATGTTCGCTATGCTCTATCTTGGCTTCTGGTATGTAAACCACTTCAAATACCATTCCCTTAAATCTGATATTCTCCTCTGCCTCTAGCATAGGTGCTACCAGCCCTTCTAGAAATGTATCCTGTTTCTCTATAATCTGGTTAATATCATATCTGTTTTTCTGTGCTAAATGTGCCATATAAGAGTAATAATCACCATTTATAAATATGTCCTCACCGAATTTTATCTCTAATATACCATTGTATTCTCTCTGATCTATAACACCCTTTTTATATATCTGGTCTAATAATTCATAAAACATCTTAGAGAAATTATCTGCTATACGATCCTCTTCTAGCTCATCCTCATACTTATAGTCAATCTCTGCTCTCTCTCTAACTATCTTCTCGCCCTTTTCATCCCCATCTCCCTTTAGAGTTAACATATTATCAATGGTGTTAAAGCTAAAGCTCTTAACTATCTTAGGCATAAAAAGTGGCTGCAAAATAGTATCCATCATAGCTACATTATCCTTTTCCCTAAGCTTATTCATATTGCTCTGAAAATCGAATACTGGCCTTAGCTTTCTAAGCTTGGCTCGTTCTATAATCTGATCTGCTATATTCTGCAGCTCTATAGTCTGATTTATTAATTCTCCATGTCGGTCTATGGTCTTCTTAAGTTCTACCTCCAGCTTATGTATATCCTCCAAGGAGCTGTTTGCCTTACCCTCTTCTCCTTGAATAGCTATATTATCTGTCTTGCTAAGTGCAACCTCTATTAACTCCTTATTCTTAACAAATAGCTTCTGCTCCTCATCAAACCAGGTAGCTACTGTCTCCATATATTCCTCACTAGCCTTGGCACCCTCAAACACATCATAGGATAAAAGATTAATAACCTCCTCTTTCTTGTATATAAGCTTAGTTACCTCGCTATTTATTCTCTTAACTACATCTATACCACCCTTAAAATTCTTAGCGGTAATTAATTTCTCCAGCAATAGCTGCTGTATACTTATATTGCTCTCTTCCTTTACCTCCTTGGTATCTAAATAAAACTCTATAGCCTCCGAGGTTATATGATATAACACCCTTCCATTACTTATCTTACTGTCGATTAGCTTTACTCGGCTAATCTTTCTATTCTTACTGGCTGGATCATAGAAGGAAAATTCAAATGCCTTACCATCATTTTTAAGCTTATCAAATATATACATAATAAGCTCTCTTTCCTCATCCTCTACTATCTCCAATTCAAAATCTCTACGAAGCAATACGCTAAGAAACCTCTCATATTCCTCATAAGATATATCATTATTATTAAAATTATTCTCATTAATAAAAAATCTAAGAGATGCTAATGTAATATAGCCCATATCAAGATTTTGATATCGACCTTCCTTGTATTGTGAAAATGTAGTATCCATAAGAATAAAAAAAGGATAATACCTTTTAAGGTTCTGCATTCTCACATACTGCTCTTCTATTATGTCATTTATCATTATGTACTGCTCTGCCATAATTACTATACTCCTACATTCTCTAGTGTCTATCTATATGTATATATTAATCCAAAAGTTCCTTTCCCGCAATGGCAAGAAACAGTAGCCGAGGCTTCAGTAAATATAACCTTATTAAAATCCTGATATTTCTTAACCTCTTCATATATATCTGCTTTTTGCTTTGCACTGCAGCAAGCAGTAGTAATAAATAAAACGGAGGTATCTATATTTCTCTTACCCTTTAATCTATATTCCACGTATTTCTTATAATATCTATTCTTATTGTCTATAAATAATTTCGTCTTTTTTATGCTGCCCTCCTTTAAGGCAAAGGATACCTTTACCTTAAAGAACCTAATAATTCCTCTTTTTGAAGCACTTACTCTGCCACCTTCGTATATGTAGTCTATATTTCTAATAATAAAGGAAGTAGATATCTTGTATTTGTCCTCCTCTAATTGCTTAACTATCTCTTCTATAGACATATCACCTTTTACATACTCCACTGCCTTCATTACCAATAATCCAAGGCCGGTAGAAAACTGCATAGAATCCATTACATATACATTAGGAAAATCCTTAACCGCCCTAAGTGCATTTCCATATGAAGCTGACACTCCATTACTCATGCATAAATATAACACGTTATCATTTTTTACACTATATCTCCCGAAGAATTTCTTGTAATCCTCGTAGCTAACTGGTGATGTCTTAGGGTAGGGATGTCCTGCCTGCACATATTCAAATAGGTTGGCACCAGTTATTTCATCTCCATCTGAAAACACGCCTTTATCAGTATGTATATGATATCTAAGAGGGCTTATATCATTTTCGTCTAAATACTCTTCACTTAGATCACAAGAACAATCAACTATTATCTTTATTCTCATTGTAATACCCTCCTAGTCTATTGTACTCAATATGTCTTCTATACCGCTTGCCGCTATATCAAATTCAAACTCGCCTATAGCTTCCTTTACCAGACCTAGCTTTTTAGCTAAATCCTTCTTCTTATAACTATAAGTAAGTAATTCCTCTATAACATCCTCTGCCTCTAGCTGATACATATCCTTTATATTTATAAGAGCCTGACCTAATTGTCCTATGAAATATTCCTTATCTATGGTCTTTTTTTCAGCCTCTTCCTTATTATCATCAAAATAATCCTTTATGTCATCTAAAAGTTTTTGGTAATCCTCTATAAATCTAGGTCCATTATCATTACATATAATTACATATTCTCCCCTATCCTCTAGGCTTAATTCCTGATTATTAAAATCCTCACCATTATCTATAGCCAAAATAGATTTAGCTGCATATTCCAGCTTCTTAGCTAATTCAGATAGCTCCACAGCGCCTATATTCAAGGAGGTACTCTTAAGAGAATGCGCCTCTAAGCCAAACCTTTCCCAATCCTCTACCTTATATGCCCTCTTTAACAGCTCTATCTTATCTCTTCCTACTTCTTCAAAATAAGATAATATACTAATGTATGCTTCTTCATTTCCACCCATATAATCTAAGGCTAATGCAGTATCTACTCCTAAGGCATCCGCGATAGCATCCATCCTCGTCGTTTCAGCTTGCTTTGAAAATGTAGTAGTAGGCGCAACAGCCTTTATACTTTCTCTAGAATTATCACTACATACATCTGGCTGCTTGCCAAAATACGCTACTCTTCTATCCTCTGGTATCCATTTCTTAAGGACTGCATCAAGCTTTTGTAATTCCATAGGCTTAGGTATGTAATCATTAAAGCCCTTGGATAAAAACATCTCCTTGGCACCACCTATAGCATTAGCCGTTAGGGCTATAATAACCAGCCCATTAAGGTGAGGCTCACCCAATTTTCTTATATAGGCTACTGTCTCCAGTCCATCCATCTCTGGCATCATATGATCCATAAGCACTATATCAAAACGCATTTCCTGTAATAATTCTATAGCTTCCAAACCACTGCTTGCTGTAGTCACCTTCATATTATATGGTTTTAACAAACCTTCACATACTCTAAGATTAACTAAATTATCATCTACAATCAGGATTCTTATATCTGGGGCAACAAAGGAAGTTCCTGTACTCTTAGCCTCCTCATTTCTAGCTGCATTATATATCTGGCCATTTATTACTCTGGCACAATTTATGGAATATAGGGGGGCATAGATACTTTCTATCTTATATCTATCCTCCACTATTTCATTTCTATTTTTTATAACAACTACTCTTATGTCCTTATGAACTCTATTTATTACATCTACATTCTTTTTATAATCTACATAGTTTATAAACAGTACATCTATCTCTTCCTCTATTAATGCTTTGTTTAATTGAGCTGCATTTTTACAATAAAAGAGCTGTACATCTAGCTTATCATACATACGAAGCACTGATTGCCTGTAGGTATCCTTCTCAGAATAATATATACATTTCTTTGTTATGGCATGTTCCACTATAGCCACAGGAGTATTATCTACTACCTCTTGTGGAATAGTAAAATAAAACTCTGAACCTTTCTTATACTGACTCTTTACATTTATAAATCCACCCATATCTAATACTAGCTGCTTGGAGATGGATAGTCCCAAGCCTGTACCCTCTACTTCACGGTTTTTCTTTGTATCTACCTGTTCAAAAGTCTCAAACAATCTATCTATATTCTCCTGCTTTATTCCTACGCCTGTATCCCTCACAGATATTCCCAGATTAACTCCACCTTCTGTCTCTCTAGCCTTAAGCTTTAACGTAATAGAACCCTTCTTAGTAAACTTAATCGCATTTGTCATAAGGTTCAATATAATCTGTCGAATCCTTAAATTATCACCTCTAAGCATAGCCGGCATATGATTATCTACATCTACGATGAGTTCTACATTATCGTTATTCATACGTGCTTGAGCTATACTTACTATATCCTCTATTAATTCCTTCACATTATAATCCACAGGTATTATATCCATCTTACCTGATTCTATCTTAGAAAAATCTAATATATCATTTATAATTGCTAGCAGATTCTTACTAGCTGATTGTATTCCATATGCGTTTTCCGCAACTGTCTCATTTATCCTGTCTCTTAATATTAATTCACTCATACCTATAATAGCATTCATAGGCGTTCTAATCTCATGGGACATATTTGCAAGAAATGAGCTCTTACTTTTATTTGCCACTAATGCCTCTTCTGTCTTTAATTGCATAAGATTTCTGTTTTTCTTAAACTGAATTACCCATACTATATTTACTAAGCTCCAGGCATCATAAACTAAGAACAAAATAACAAATAAAGATACAGGCACCATCATAGTGATAATATCCATATGGAAAACCATAGTAATCCCTATACATATATTAGTTAATATAAGAAATATTGTATTATCCATAGGCTCGCCCATAAAATTAATACACATATTAGCAGATACAAATATAACCATAGCTGCTGCTATGCTCTCCACCTCTACACCCACAAGATATGTGGCTATTATTATACTTATAAGAATGATATATTTTTGAATAAATTGATTTTTAACAAATAAGAGCGCTAATAGCTGAACTACTAATACAACGCAAGAATACAAAACAACTGACCTCTGGACTTCTGGTCCAAAAGCTATAAATGCATATATAATATGCAGCAATAATCCCATTGCACATTCCACCACACATAACAGCATGGTTTTCTTCATCCCAAACATAACTCTCCCTCCTAGAATATCTACTCCCCTTGTAAAAAATGCACATCCCGAAGGATGTGCATCAATGTATTACTTATATCTATTAGTTAGCTTTTCCTACTGAACCGAATAATTCCATCTTCTCTTTTACAGTAGCCTTAATAGCCTCTGCACCTGGAGCTAATAACTTACGAGGATCAAATCCTTTACCCTGTAAATCCTTACCTTCTTCGATGTACTTACGAGTAGCTTCCTGGAATGATAATTGACACTCTGTGTTTACATTAATCTTAGCAACACCTAATGTGATAGCTTTCTTAATCATATCAGCTGGGATACCAGTACCACCATGTAATACTAATGGCATATCTCCAGTTAATTGTTGAACTGCATCTAGAGTCTCAAAGCTTAGACCTTCCCAGTTATCTGGATATTTACCATGGATATTACCGATACCAGCAGCAAGCATTGTAACACCTAAATCAGCTATAGCTTTACACTCATTAGGATCTGCGCACTCACCCTTACCTATAACACCATCTTCTTCTCCACCTATAGAACCTACTTCAGCTTCTAAAGAAAGACCTTTTTCTTTACATATAGCAACTAACTCCTTAGTCTTTGCTATGTTCTCTTCGATTGGATAATGAGAACCATCAAACATAATAGATGAGAAACCAGCCTCGATACAAGCCTTAGCTCCTTCATAGCTACCGTGATCTAAGTGAAGTGCAACTGGAACAGTGATTCCTAAATCCTCTATCATAGCTGAAACCATAGCTGCAACTGTCTTATAACCTGTCATATACTTACCTGCACCCTCAGATACACCTAAGATTACTGGTGAGCTAAGCTCCTGTGCTGTTAATAAAACTGATTTTGTCCACTCAAGGTTGTTGATATTAAACTGACCTACTGCATATTTGCCAGCCTTTGCTTTTTTAAGCATCTCTTCTGCTGAAACTAACATTATTATTCCTCCGTATTCTTTACATAAATTTTGTAGGAATCTAGCGGTTTTACATAAAGGAAAATGTAACCTAAATTCCACACTTATCGTCATTATACCTTATTATTTATCAAAAATAAAGTCTATTTAACTTATTAACTCCAATATTTTATTACATCACCTATATAATCATAATGTGCAAATATAACTAGTAGGTTTCTGATTACCCAATTGGCACCTATAATAACAAGTGCACCCCATAAGGTCCAATTATGAAATCGCACAAAGGTTTTCTTCCATCTTGTTATATAAGTTAAGGTCTGACCTATATAGTAGTATCCGCAAACTACAGCACCATATACAACAATGGGATTATATGCTATTGATTTTATAAAATGAAAGTTCAAAAATTCTCTAATAGCTCTTGTTCCCCCACATCCCGGACAATATATGTGAAATAACGTGACAAATCCACAATCAACAGGTGAAAAAGACACCTTGAAATTATATATCTTGTATAAAGTGAAATATATAATACATACTATTAATATAACTGTACCTGCTATATACCATATTAACGCTGCATTTTTATCTTTTTGTTCTTGTGTAAGAACTTTATTCTCTTTTTTTTCTTTCTTCATATGTATTTCCTAACGTTATAAGACTCCTGCAAATCACTGCAAATAGTCTATATTTTATAATAGAAGCTACCATTCACAAGGCTTTTCTACCTTTTCATACTAAAAAAGTAGGTTTTTGTTTATAGTTTTTTTATAATTAATTAATACTTTGAACACAAAATGAACACAAATTCCCTATATACTAATAATTGTAAGAGCTTTTCATATATTTGAATCCTCTCCCCCTCATTTTAAAATAGTCGATGGATGCATCGGCTATTTTTTTATCTCTATATGAGTGAAGTATTCATATCCATTATATATTATCTATTTACCATACTGTTCCGTAACGAATTTCTTAAATACTGGTATCGAGCGAAGCACCTTCTCGGTAGGTACGCAATAGGCCATTCTAAAATGTCCTTGAACTCCAAAGCTGTCACTAGGAACTAATAATAAATCATACTCTAACGCCTTATTACAAAATGCTACTGCATCTTCTTCTAATGACTTAGGGAATATATAGAAGGTTCCACCCGGCTCCACTATATCAAAGCCCATATCGCTTAATTCCTTGTATAATATATTTTTATTTTCTTCATATACAGATATATCCGAAGTGTCATCTATACATCTAGCAACTGCTAGCTGTATCATAGATGACGGGCAATTATGTCCTATACCTCTAGATATCTGACCACACATATCTACTATAAGTGCCGCATCCTTACAATCTGGATTAACCGCTAAATAACCTATTCTTTCTCCCGGAAGAGATAGAGATTTACTAAATGAATAACAGGTAATAGTATTAGCATAAAAGCTAGCTACGAAAGGAGCGTCTACTCCTTCAAATACTATCTCTCTATATGGCTCATCAGATACAAGATATATAGGATGACCATATTCCTCCTGCTTCTTAGTTAATATCTCTGCCAATTTCTTAATAGTATCTGTAGAATATACTATACCCGATGGGTTATTAGGCGTATTAACTAGAACCGCCATAACCTTAGGATTAAGCATCTTCTTAAACTCTTCAAAGTTAATCTGAAAGCTAGTTATGTCTGCTGGAACTACCTTAAGTACTGCACCCGTAGTATTTATATATGGACCATACTCCGGGAAATATGGTGCAAATGTAATAACCTCATCTCCCGGAACTGTAATTGCTCTAAATGCATGGGCTATAGCTGCTGCCGCACCTGATACTGGAAATATATGCTCATTCCTATAGCTCATACCAAATCTACGATTAAGAGAAGCTGCTATATCATCTTTAACCGACATAATACCAAGGCTAGGACTATATCCGTGTAACGCTACTGGATCCATATTTGTAGCCAGATCGATAAGAGCCTCCTTTACACTATCTGGCGCAGGTACCGAAGGATTACCTAAGCTATAATCGTATACATTATCATAGCCTATCTCCTTAGCTCTTTTCCCACCATACTCTGCTATATTTCTAATAACAGATTTTTTACTTGTCATATCAATAAAATTCTGTGCTAACATCTCATCCTCTTTTCTTTCATCTAAAACCTAAATATATTTCTATGGTTCCTTACAAAGTTAATAATTTTAAATCTAAATATGTATAGTAATACAATAACAATTAATGTAGCAACCACCATAATTATAGATGCAAAATAATCACCCTTTAGTAGCTTATGGCCTATAATGCACATAAGAAATATCTGTGGAAGACTGCCTAAATATACTGAGATTCCAAATCTAAGCAGGGTAATATCTGTCTTTGCCGCTATATATGGAACAAATCCATTAGGAAGTCCTGGCATCATATAAGCTAGCATAGACATAAAGGCTGGACTGCTGGAATTAATCCAGGCTGATACCTTAGTTGCTCCCTTTTTATTTCCAAATATCTTTTCTGTTGGAATAATCTGTTTTCTTGCAAGATAAAACAAGCCTACATTAGTTCCCACAAAAAACGTATGGCAAACTAAAAAGCTAGGCACTGCGCCATATATTAGACCTCCAGCCATCTGGATAGCTGCACCTGGAAATACTATGGTTATAACCTGTGCTATCTGCAGCAAGCCTAAACATATCAACCCCACCTCTATAGGCAACATAGACAAATAATTCTCTATAAGCTCTTCACTATGATTACTCTTAAATATCTCTAATACCTGAGGTAACTGTTTTCCATAGGCAAAATATATTAATATCAACCCTATTATCACTAATGGAATGATAATATATCTTTTCTTCATATGTATTCCTCGTTCTTTTATATCTACACCCTAATTGCACATAAGAGAATTTTAATACATTTCTATAAAATAGGCAAGGCGAATATAACAATAGAAACTCTAATCAAATAGTGATATAATACCCATATAAATTTATACGGAGGTGTTCCTTATGGATTATAAAAAACTCACATACATACTGGCCTCTGCTTCACCGAGAAGAATGGAGCTTCTTAAACAGGCTGGTTTTACATTTGAAATAATTTCTTCCGAAGCAGAAGAGCATACAGACAAGTCAACTCCAGAAGAGATGGTTATGGATCTTGCTCTATCAAAAGCTTCAGAGGTATATGACAAAAATAAATCCGATAATCTCATGGTTATCGGTGCTGATACCATAGTTGTATATGATGGCGAAATTCTCGGGAAACCAGAGGATAAGAATGATGCCTACACTATGTTATCCCTATTATCTGATCGAACTCATCAGGTATACACTGGAGTGGCACTAATTATAAATGAAGATGGTTGCAAAAATACTCACATATTCTATGAATGTACAGATGTTACATTTTCGGCTATTACTCCTTCTGAGATAGATGATTATATAGCCACAGGCGACCCTATGGATAAAGCTGGTGCCTATGGCATACAAGGTCCTTTTGCTATACACGTAAAATCTATAAAAGGCGACTATAACAACGTGGTAGGGCTACCTATAGCTAGACTGTATCAAGAAATCAAAAAATTATAGAGCTAGCGGCTTACAACGTTACTTAAGTACCAAATATAGCATATATACTACTGCGAATACAAAGCCTACTCCGAACATCCATAATCCAAAGGATACACTCTTACTCATTAGGTCGATAGTAGTCTTGATTCTCGCTCTTATTCTCGCAAAATACTGTACAAAGGATTTTCTAATCTTATGTTTCTTAAATACATAGGTGTTTAAGAATCCCTTGAAGTTATCCATGAACAATCCCAAAGTATCTGTAAATGCGGAGCCATAGTGCGTGGTCTTCTCCATAGGATTATCTCTAAATACTGTTCTTCTAAGTAATATCGTAGGCCCATCTATTACCCAATCACATACACTTGAGAAAAATATACCCACTGTTGGTAATATAGTCATAAGAACTGGTCTGTATATGCGGGTTTCTAGATTTAGCCAGACTGGCCATCTATTTACATATACTCTCTCTCCTTCACTGTCCTTCTTCATAAATAATCCACGAATAATCACTAGATATAAAAATGCACCTATAGCTATGGATATTAACGCACCTGATATATTTCCCCATGAAAAGTATCTAATGCTCTCCTTACTAGGCTCTGTAAGCATAAATGCCATACCTTGATTTGCTATGCTATCCATAACTGCATTAGGCAATATACCTCCTAGTATAAACAATAGGGATGGAATTAATATAGCTACTCCACAGGCAGCAGACATATAGCCTGGCACCTTTTCCTTAGCCTTCTCCTCTTTTCTACTTCAAGCGCACCTCTGGCTTCACTAACTGGTTTTTCTACAAATACAGCTATAAATATCTTAACCATATATGCCAAGGTGCAGCCACCAGCGATTAAGAATATCCATTCACAAGTCTTTAGGAAACCATAATTGTTTAGGCCTCCACTTATTAATCCCTGCTTTACCATACCTATATATTCTAGCAAGCTCTCGTGCAGCAATGTTTTACTTACGTAACCACTGGTAAACGGTACACCTGCCATAGTAGCTCCTCCTAGCAAGAAGGCTATCATAAGCACAGGCTTCCTTCTTCCATAACCACGTATATCATTTAGATTTACTTTGCCTGTGTTCATAGCTATAACACCCGCTATAAGGAACAGACTTATCTTTACAAATGTATGATTTATCATATGTAAAAATGTACCACCTGCTGCCAAGGAATTATCTTCCCCTAGCATATTTATAAGTCCTACCCCTACTAATACAAATCCTATATGAGACATAGATGAGTAGGCTAATACTTTCTTAATGTTATCCTGAAATAATGCAAAGAATGCACCAAAAAGCATAGTGACTATTCCTCCGACAAATATCAGCATTCCGAAATTCTTATCCCCTATCACATAGATACTGATAACTAATATTCCAAA
>CAZOUU010000001.1:20778-29455 GCA_964583045.1 uncultured Lachnospiraceae bacterium
CTTAGTAAGTATTGATGACAATAAAGCTGTAGCTGGTGCTGGCGCTTTATCATAAGTCTCCGGCAACCATATATGAAGTGGGAAAAGACAAGCCTTTGCTCCAAATCCCAACAACGCCAATATACCACCTAGCCACATACGCCCATTTGCCACCTCTGTCTTCATAAGAAATAGCGTATTGAAGGATAAGGTGTTTGTCTGCGCATATATAATGCCTATACCCATTAGGACTAATAATCCACCTATAATAGCAACTACAAGGTACGTGCCACCAGCCTTTAGGGCAGAGCTAGTCTCTTTCTCTAGCACCCAAGGCACTGATGCCATGGACATAAGCTCAAAGAATACAAAGGTAGTAAATAAATCCGATGATATAAGTACACCTATCGTTCCACATAGGGTAATGAGGTTGAACAGATAATATCTATTAGAATCTTTAGTTTTCTCAAAATATTCTTTCCCAAATATATGAGCCATAATCCATATAACTATCGCTATAAGACCATATATTGCTCTAAATCCATCTATCTCAAAATTCATCCCGAATCCACAAAAGTCAGACCAGGAAAACGTCATACTTTTATTATTACTTATTACTGTGTAGCATAGGTAAGCAAAGGTACATGTCATAGATAATAGTACAATGTCAACTATATCATTTCTTGTGGCTGGCTTCTTCTTACCTGCGAAATATGCTATTACTGCTCCAATTACAGGAAACAGAATCAATATTAATATTCCATAATTTCCACTCATTTTCTTACCCCCTTCTATAGTAATCCGTATACTGTGTCGCTAATAAGTTCTGCTATAGGATTAAAGCATAAGCCTAGCGCAAGCACCGCAACTGTAAGTATGAGTAATGGCAATTTCATTCTCCAGCCTGGATCCTTAGCTACCTTTACATCCTCTTCGTTATAGCCTCTTTCTGGCCAAAAGCCTCTAACCACAAAGGTTAATAGATATATAGCTGTTAGTACTGCTGATATAATAAGAACACCTGCACCTATATAAGCCAATATATTTTCAGTCTCAACTGCTGAAGTCATTAATCTCCATTTACTTATAAAGCCTGCAAATGGCGGTATACCTATAACCGCCAGCGAGCTTATGGCGAAGCAGGTCATAGTAAATGGCATCTTCTTTCCTATACCCACTAATCTAGGAATATACTCCTGCTCTGAATACTCCATAATTGCACCTGCACCAAAGAACAATACTATCTTCATAAATGCATGGATAATAAGATGTGACAAAGCTGCTCCCATACCCAGTGGCGTCATAAGGGTTACACCAAATAATACGTAGGACAGATTACTTATAGTGGAATAAGCTAATCTCCTCTTTATATGAGTCTCTTTAACAGCCATACTAGAACCATATAATATAGTACATAGCGCTACAGCCATTACTATATACTGAACCACTGTACCTCTTATATTATCAGCACCATAGCTGTAAAATGTAACTCTGGTTATAGCAAATGCTCCCGATTTAACTACAGCTACTGCATGTAGCAATGCCGTAACTGGTGTAGGTGCTACCGATGCCTTAGGTAACCATCCACATAGTGGCACAACTGCTGCCTTTACACCAAAGCCCATAAATGCAAATACATAGCCAAGCAACAATATATTTCTATGCTCACTCATAGCTGTCTGACTTATAACTCCACCCAAGGTAAAATCTATAGAGCTTCCATAAGTTAATATAAATATAAAGCCTATAAACGCAAAGGCGGCACCAGTAATGGAATAAACCATATATTTTCTGGCGGCATCCCTGGATACTGCATCCATCTTATGCATAACAAGAGGAACTGTAATCAATGTTAATAGCTCATAGAATATATATAAGGTCATAAGGTTTGCCGAGAAGGCTATACCTAAGGTTACACCAAAGGTCATAGTGTAAAATGCAAAGAAGGATGGTCTTCGCTCTTCCTTTTCCATATATTCAAATGCATATAATGTAGCCAACGGCCATAATATAGATACAAGTCCACCAAATATAATAGACATACCATCTATCTTAAAGGCTATATTTAAATTATCTGTTAGATGAAATACTGTATATGCTTTCTCTGTATGCATTGCAATAAGAGCAAATACTATACCTGAATTAAGCAACACAACTAATTCTACTAATACATTTCTTAGTTTTTCAGACTTAAGACGTATAAAAGGTATAAGTGCTCCAAAAACTATAGGTAATAAAATAGGTAATAATAATATATATTTTGACATAGCACTCACCTCCTATAATACATTTTCTATGATTGATAATATGAAGTCCATAATAGGTTTTGCATATATACCTAATGCCACAATTCCTACTGTAATAATTATAATAGGCACTAACATATACGCATTTGCATCATCCTTTTTATATTCCTCAGCTTCAACTACTTCTCCTTCTACAACCTTCTTGCCCGGGAAGAAGCCCTTTATAGAAAGTGGAAGAAGATATCCAGCAGTTAACAATGCACTAACTAACAATACGATGACACCTAGTATATCTATTACCGGTATTCCTGATTTTAAAGAACCAAGCACTAAGAACCATTTACTAAGAAAAGCATTAGTAGGCGGAATACCTATAAGTGCAAGGGAAACTATAGTATAACAGGTCATAGTAATAGGCATCCTCTTACCTATTCCCTCTAATTCATCAACCCTAGTTTTTCCTGTCTTATATATAATGGCACCTGCTACTAAAAATAGCACTATCTTAACCATAGCATGATACAACGTATGCATAACTCCACCTACGAATGCATAGGTATTAAAGCAGGCTAGGCCTAATAATATATAGGATATCTGGCTTATAGTAGAGTATGCCAGTCTCTTCTTTAGTAGCTTTTCTCTGTAAGCCAGCATAGAACCCATGAATATAGTTATAAGGATAAGTATAATCCAAGTATACTGAACCCAGGTTCCCGCTATAAAGCTGATACCATATATGTTGTACACCACTCTGATTATAGCTAACACACCACATTTAACTATAACACCTGATAATAATGCAGATGCTGGTGCTGGTGCTACTGGATGAGCCTCATGCAGCCAGCTATGTAGTGGAAACATACCCGCTTTAGCTCCAAACCCAACTAACATGAACATAAGCATAATTAATAACAGATTCTTATGATCGGCAGCAGCACTATCTAACACGCCTCCTGGTATGAACTTTAGGGTATTGGCATAATTATATACATACACAATTCCCATAAACGACATCATAGCACCTGCTATAGAATAGAACATATATTTAAATGCCGCTCTAGTTGACCTAACTGTATTTTCATGAAGAACAAATGGCATAGTAGTTAATGTCATAGCCTCAAAAAATACATAAAGTGTAATTAAATTTCCCGCAAAGGATAGGGCTATAAGTACACCTAACGCTAAGATGTATACCACCACATATCGTCTGTAATTTTCCTGTTTTTTAAAATACTCTATAGTATATATACCTACTAGAATCCACATAATAGATACAAGTCCTGCAAATAGAATAGCTATCTCATCTACCTTAAAATATATATCTAAGCCCTTTCCCAAGGTTAATACCTCTAGGTGAACTCCCTTATTAATAAGTACCGTAGCGGTTAAGATTCCATTTATGACTACCGCACCCATCATATACATACTAATGTGTTCTCTCTTATTTATCCCACTTATACATCCTAATAATACTGCTGCTATTATAGGAAATAGTATAGGGGCTAATATCAATATATCTCCGCTCATTTTTGCCTCCTAGCATATGACGTGTTACATAAACATATCTAAACCACTTGATATAGCATTAATTATAGGCTGTGCCATAGTACCAAGTCCTATATTTAACACACAGAATAATATACTGGCCATAACCATAGTCTTTGATGCCTTAACCTTTTCTTTATATACCGCATTCATACTCATAGGCTTATATATATTAAGAATAGCTCTTATGAAGTATACTGCATTTAATATGGTAGATATAGCCAACGCTATCATAACTATAATTAATTTGGTACTACTTGCACCCATGCCTGCCTGAGCAAGGCACATCTTAGCTATAAATCCTGACAACAAAGGGATACCAATCATAGAAAAACCAGCCACTGTAAATGTAGCCCCCGCCACAGGATTTCTATGTCCTGCACCACTTAGGCTATCATAATCCTTGTTATGTCCCGATGCCTCTGACAAACCATTTGCAGATATAAATAACATAGACTTAGTAGCTCCATGAGATAATATCTGGAATACTGCTGCTACTATACCAAGCGTAGTTCCAAGACCAATTCCCATATAGATATATCCTATCTGCGCTATAGAGGAGTAAGCAATCATTCTTCTAATATCCCGCTGCTTCATAGCTGTTACCGAGCCACTAATCATACCTGCTACACCAAACACAAAGAATATATTTCCTATACCTGTGGTATGTATGATATCAAAGCCTACAACTCTGTAGAATATCTTAATTAGAAGGAATATATATCCCTTTGATACCAAGCTAGAAAGTATCGCCGCTGATGAAGCTGTTGAATAGCCATAGGCGTCTGGCAGCCATGATGAAAATGGAAACAACGCACTCTTTATGGCAAGACCCACACATAATAGACATATGGTTACTGTAAGCGGTATCACATATTGTCCATTACCCATCTCCGTAGTAACTACCGCTTTTATATTTGACATAAGCAGATGTCCAGTTAAATCATATAATAACGTTATACCTATAAGAATAAGGCCTGAGCCTAGCATACTCATAATCATATATTTCGCTGAAGCTACCAGACAATGTCCATTATCTCTAATCATTATTAATGCACATGCAGCTATCGTATTTATCTCTATAAATACATAAGCTGTAAATAAATCATTAGTATATACTAAGGCTAATAACGAACTAAGCAATAGGTCTATAATAACAAAATACAGATTTTGCTTTTTCTCATTTATATCTACTAAAAATGTCTTTATACCACCTAATAGTGACAAGAACATAATTATAGAAAAGAAGGTAGCCATTAATGCCTCTAGTACACCTATACGAATCTCGTTACCCCAAGGAGCTGGTCTGTGACCCATATAAAACACATAAGCTTCTCCTAGATTATGCACATAGAAAAATGTAACTGCCGATAACACTCCCACCGCTGATACCACAAAAAAGGTCCACCTTCTAGCCCATTTCGCTGGCATTATAGAGGTAATTACTGCTGATACCATACATAATATAATAGAAAAGAATGGGAAATTTCTAATAAAGTCCACTAGTGTCTCCTCCCTTCTTAGCACGAATAGATATCTCGTCTATATCAAGCGTGTGATATCTTCTATATAATTTGATTGTAATAGCCAACATAAGGGCAGTAACCGATACAGATACAACGATTCCAGTAAGTACAAGGCCTGCTGGAATAGGATTAATATAGGCACTCATATCCTGCACACCATCCACAACTATAGGTGCAACTCTGCCACTTACATATCCCTTAGCCGCAAGAAATAAATATACTGCATTATCCATTATGTTAAAACCGATTATTTTCTTAATCATATTTCTATTAAGAAATAGATTAGTAAATCCTATACCGAATAATATAACTGCCACTGTCTCATAGGCGTTATTTGCTAGATGCTGTAACATATCCTACATACCCCCTCTCTTAAATAATGCATAAAATCCATACATAGTACAGGCAACCACAAGACCTACACATATATTTAGTGGAAGTATCAGTCCACTACTAAGTATAGCCCCTGGAATACCTAGAGGTATAATGCTCTCTATATGATTTGCACCAGTGTAAAAGGAATAGCTCTTAGCCAAACCATAAAACAATAAGGATACTGTCGTTATAACCTTAAAGGTTTTATAATTAAACATCTTCTCCATCTTTTCAAAACCAAAGGCATTGGCATACATAATCAGTCCGGCACCTATAATAGCACCTCCCGAGAAACCTCCACCTGGAGACAAATGTCCATTTAATATGATGTATATACCAAATATCATGATAATAGGAAGTAATATCCTAGCTCCTGCCTGAACTATAGGATCCTCTTTAAAATCTGCTACATCCTCATCTGGATGGGGATGTTTTTTTCTATCATCATTTCTTAACAATATAAGCACAGAACAACAAGCTATAAACAGTACGTTAGACTCGCCATAAGTATCAAAGGCTCTGTAATCCAGTATCATACCACTAACTATATTTACTGCTCCTGTCTCTTGTAAACCTTGCTCTATATATCTTTCAGACACCTCATTATTATCTGGGTTACTCTTATTACCAAAGGTAGGAAGATATGATACAGTAAATAGTAATATACCTATAACCACTAGACATACTAGTATTGCTACAGATTTATAAGCACCATTTACAAATTTAACACTTAAGCTGTTACGCCATTTCTTATAATCCTTATGAACTCTCTCTTCCTCACCAGCTATTATAGCTTCTGCTATCTGAAGCTTAAGCTCTTCTTTTTCTAGATGCTCCAGTTTAGATATCTTGGGCTCATGTATGTCCTCAGGCTCTAGAGTTCCCTCCATAAATTTTGCAAAACGTTCATAGAAGGATTTCTCATGATTGCTTTTCATTTTGCTCATGTCTCTTATCCTCCTTTAATCCATTTATCTTCTTCAAGGTAACATAGAATAATATACTAGTTACACCTGCACCAACTGCTGCCTCTGTTATGGCAAGGTCTGGGGATTCTAATACAAACCAGATGATAGCCATAATCAAGCTATAAGAACCAAAAATAATAACTGAATGTAACATATTCTTAGTAAAGCTTACAGATATGGCACACAATAATAAAAAGCCCAACAAAATGTATGTAAATGCAGTCATTATTCTCTCACCTCACAATCTTTTTCCAACTCATCATTAGTCTTAACCTCAGTCATGGAAATCAAATGACTGGATATAGGGGATGTAAGCCATAAAAATACCACAACTAATATAAGCTTCAATGTAGTAAATGATAATCCTGTAATTATACATACACCCACTATGACAAATAACAATGCTACTGTATCTCCTATAGCAGAGGCGTGCATTCTACTTAATACATGCTTGAATTTAAATACACCTATAACTGCCATAATCTCTGACAATACTCCAATTAGGATAAATAATGCTGCAATAACAAATCTAAGCCATTCCATGTGCATCATCCTCCTTCTTTTTCTCCAATTCAATCTTACGTTTGTCGTCCTTGTCCTTTATATATACTCTAGACAATACTATGTTGGCAATGAAACTAACCATAGCATACACAAGACACACATCCGCTAAATATCCCTCTTTCATCTTAGCTGATAATATAGCAATAACCATAATAACTATAGTTACTATCATATTTCCAGCAACCAATCTGTCACATACTCTAGGTCCTATGATGGCACGTATTAGACAGAATATGGCTAATATGGCAAATACTATAAACACTGCTATATATAAGATCATATACGCTTTATCTAACATAACTCTCTCTCCATTTCCATTAGCCTAGGGCTTCCATTTTCTTCAATACTTTTGTGAAACATAATTCCGATGCATCCTCTATGATATCCGTATCTAAGCAGTGAATAGTAAAATTATCTCCCTCTATATCTACTGTTATAGTACCAGGTGTCATAGTAATGGAATTTGCTAGTACTACTCTGGCAAGTGTACTCTTTAAACCTGATGTGGATTTTATAATAACAGGTTCTGTCTCTATGCTGTCATCTACAATATATTTCATAACTACCAGATTTGCCTTTATAATCTCCCACACCAATAGTCCTATGTATTGGATTACCAGAGGAATCATCCTATATATCTTCTTATCTGTCGCAAAGCTGTAGTTCATAAATTTGCACATGAACGCATACATTACTGCAGAAATGACTACACCAAAGATAGCTATCTCCAGGGTTATATTTCCGTTAAATATAATCCATAATACAAAAAATAAAATGCATATAAACATATATTTTCCTCCTTTTATATATCTATAATAATTTCTTCTTTTTAAAGAAAACAAAGCATAATGTAAAGGATAATACGCTTAGGCATATCACGCCTATATAACCGTATTTCCATGCCAGCTCTGGCATATATTTAAAGTTCATACCATACCAACCAACTATTAATGTAAGGGGCATAAATATGGTAGCAACCACAGTAAATATCTTCATTATATTATTAAGGTTATAGTTAAGAACGGCATCATAAGACTCTCTTACCTGAACCGTATAATCTCTAAGCATCGCAGTATTATTACTTAATCTCTCCACTTTATCAGTAAATATCTTAAAGTATCTTAAGTCTTCTTCTTTGAACAAGTCATTCTCATTCTCCTGAAGTTCTTCTCCCAAGGTAACAAACTGTTCATAGTAATTTCTTATTAATATAAGCTCCTTCTTAATGTCTACTAATTCACTAATAAAGGTTTTATCTATGTGTGAATTCTCTACACTATCCTCCATCTCACTTATACTAAATTCTATATTTTCCATTATCTTATTATCATCATAGAGCAATCCATCAAAGAAGCTATATATTACCTTTTCTAAAGTGGTATTCTCTGGTTTGAATCTATTTATACATAGTTTAAACAATTCCCTTGTACTTTCATCACTATCTTCTATATCTATAACTAAAAACATATTAGCC
>CAZOUU010000002.1:0-4492 GCA_964583045.1 uncultured Lachnospiraceae bacterium
AAAAAAGTATAAAGTCCTTTATAAGAGGGTGTATTTTATGGTATACTATTTTGTGGACATTATGTAAATTATGTGAATGGAGATGAGAATATGTCAAATGGATACTCAGATTTAAAACCAGAGATAATTAAACTGGCTAATCTTTGTACGGAGAATAATGTGATTGATCCAGAGTTATATACTAGATATGAGGTGAAGAGAGGCTTGAGAGATATTAATGGCAAAGGTGTCCTCGCGGGTCTTACAGACATATCTAAGATACAGTCATATACAGTGGTTGATAGTGAAGTTGTTCCTTGTGAAGGAAAGTTATATTATCAAGGAATTGATGTGGAAGATATAGTAGATGGATTTATAAAAGAGAAAAGATTTGGATATGAAGAGACAGTATATTTGCTGTTGTTTGGCAAATTACCTACTAAGGAGCAGTTAGATGAACTTTGTGCTTTGTTGGCAGAATATAGATCACTGCCTACAAGCTTTGTTAGGGATATTATATTAAAAGCACCAAGTGGTGATATGATGAATACATTGGCTAGAAGCGTACTTACTATGTTTGCTTATGATGATATGGCAGATGACACATCTATTCCTAATGTACTTAGACAGTGTTTACAGCTTATAGCTATTGTTCCACTTTTATCTGTGTATGGATATCAGGCATATAGTCATTATCATTTTGGCAATAGTTTATTTATACATTCTCCACAGCCAGAATTATCTACGGCTGAGAATATATTATATGTACTTAGAGCAGATAATAAATATACAGAGCTAGAGGCTAGAATACTTGATTTAGCATTGGTTTTACATGCAGAGCATGGTGGTGGTAATAATTCCACATTTACTACTCATGTAGTTACTTCTTCAGGTACTGATACATATTCTGCCATAGCAGCTTCGTTAGGCTCGCTAAAGGGACCAAAACACGGTGGAGCAAACATAAAGGTAGTTAAGATGTTCCAGGATATGAAAGAAAAAGTATCAGATTGGACAGATGAGGAAGAAATCAAACAGTATTTATCAGACTTGCTTAATAAGAAGGCATTTGATAAAGCTGGACTAATATATGGTATAGGGCATGCAGTATATTCTCTATCAGATCCTAGAGCTAAGGTATTTAAAGGATTTGTTAGGCAGCTATCAGAAGAAAAAGGATTGCAGGAAGAGTTTAACCTATATAATACAGTTGAGAAATTAGCACCAGAGGTTATAGCTAAGGAAAGAAAGATTTATAAGGGAGTTAGTGCTAATGTAGATTTCTATAGTGGCTTTGTGTATGATATGCTAGGCTTACCAACAGAGCTATATACTCCTATATTTGCAATTGCTAGAATGGCAGGCTGGAGTGCACATAGGATAGAAGAATTAATTAATCAAGGTAAGATTATAAGGCCGGCTTACAAGAGTGTAGCTGAGAGCAAGGAATATATTCCGATGCCAGATAGATAATAAAAAAGCTGATGCTTAGTCATCGGCTTTTTTGCAATATGTATAAGAGTAAGGAGAATGACTGTATGAGTAAAAAATGTTGTGGAAGAACATATATGGATGCCGATAGATTTTGTGCAATATGTGGTAAAGAGCTAATAAATCTGGATGATGATATAGTGGATGATTTTTACGAAGAAGAGGAAGAGTCTGATAAGTCAGATACCACTATAGATAAGTCTGCACAGAATCAAAATGATGAGTATAAAAAAGAACAAAGTCAAGAGAATAGTTATATTAAAGATGAAAAAGAACAAAGTCAAGAAAATAGTTATATTAAAGATGAAAAAGAACACAGCTCTAAGACCTCGAGCAGATTAAAAATTATTATGATAGCTATGTTGGCAGTGGCAGTTATGGGTTTGGCTTTAGTGGGTGTAACCACGGTCAAGGAGGTTATAAATGCTCCGTATAAAGAGTATATAAAGAGTAATAATAAGGAGAGAGAATCTACTGCGAAGGATGAAGATAATACTGAAAAAAGTACTGTAGAAGGTACATCTGGTGGAGATGAAAGCCCGAGCCGGATATTAAATGACTAAGGAGGTAAGTGTTATGGCTAAGGATAAAAGTGTATCTAAAAAGAATAGTTCGGGTATGGGTATGATAATAACACTTATGGTTTTTCTTGGATTTATTATTATATTAGAACTAGTTATGTATAGTGTAGTTATTTCTCCTTTCAGTAAACTGAATAATATAGTGGAATGCTTGGAAGCTGGTAAATTTAAACAGGCTAAAAGCTATAGTGATAGAGTGCCTGAATCCTATAGAACTGAATTAGAAGATGTATTAAAGACCTATGTGAATAATGAAGTGCGAGCCTATAGAGATGAGAAAGAGGAATATAGGGATGCTAAAAAACACATAGATAGCATAGGTGAATTTAAGGTTATAGATGATTTTGTTACAGAAAGATCAGATGAGTTATACAGTTATAAGATTCAGAAGGATATAGCAGATATAGTTGAGGCAATTAAAAAAGGTGAGACTGCAAAAGCGGAAACTATGGCATCTAAATTTGATGAAAATAAAAGTGATGAATTAAAGAAAGCACTAGAAGCGGCAGTAGATGAATTGATGGCAAGCTATATGAATGATGAGTTTAGCACTGAGGAATTTTCTAGGTATATATCTTGCTTTAAAGCGATATCGTTAATTAGTGATAAGGCTAATGAAATAGAAACAAGATATGAGAGTATAGCCGCTTATAGAAAAGAATATGAGGACGCCAATAAAAAGGTTGAAGAAAAAGAGAGCTTAAAGGCTTTGGAAATGTATATGAGTATAGAGTGTGATCCAGAGGATACAGTATATATAGATAAGATTAAGGAAGCTATAGAAAACTGTAAAACTACAGCTAAACAGGATACATTTGCGTATGTAAAACAACAACTAATCTTGGGTGAAGGCGCAGATGCTATATCGGTATTTGAAAAATTGAAAGAACTAATAAAGGATGATAAGGATATAGCGGATTTTGAAGCCAGTACTTTGTCTGGCTGGAGAGTGACATATGGGAAGCTAAGTGATAAATCTTTTGCGGGAATGCCAGTAAACGTTACAGGATCTTATTTATATGATATAAATGGTGATAATGTGCCTGAACTACTTCTAAACAGTAGTGATAATGGTGGCGAAGTATATATATGTACCTATGCGGATACTATGAAAAACCTAGGTGTAATAGAGAGAGCAGGAAATACAATAAATGCTGGAGTTATGGCTGATGGAAGTATAGTAAGTGTTCCGGCTGCTAATGATCAGACTATTAAGGTGTTCACAATTAGTAATGGAACCTTGACTACAGCACATTCTTTTAAGGTTACGTATACTTCAGGCATTATATTTCAGAATATTCCAGATAAATTTTATGTAGATGATGTGGAAGTGGATAAGAGTACCTACGAGAGTAAATTAACGAGTTATGCTAGCTGCAAACTGCCATTTAGCCAGATTAGCTGGAAGAGTAATGGAAAGAATGCTAGTAAATATATATATGGATATGGCTTAGGTAACTAGATTATTTTGCGAAGATGAAGTAATAAAAGATACAAATACTATAGAGATATTGATTTGATATAAGTGGGAGAGTATATGATAGAGATAGGTGTAATATTTGATTTTAATGGTACCATGTTTTTTGACTCTAATAAACACGAAGAAGCTTGGCAATTATATGTGGAGGAGTTAACAGGAAAAACCATATCAGGTGCTGATATAAGAGATTATATACATGGAAGAAATGCAGCTGACATATTAGAACATTTTATAGGTGGCAAGATGTCTAAGGAGATGGTTATGCAGTTTTCTGAGGAAAAGGAAAGCATATATAGAAGATTGTGTCGTGAGGACAAAAAAAAGCTTACTTTAGCACCAGGACTTAGAGAGTTTCTAGACTATCTGCTAGAGGTCAAAGTGCCTATAGGCATAGCTACAGCTGCTAATAAAGCTAATATGTTATTATATTTTGATGTATTTGGATTAGATTATTGGTTTGATTTTGATAATGTAGCATATGATGATGGTACTTTAAGAGGTAAACCTTATCCGGATATATATAGTAAGGCATGTAAATTGCTAAAGGTAACTCCTAATAGGTGCATAGTATTTGAGGATGCATACGTAGGCTTACAATCGGCTAAAGCGGCAGGAGTGGAGAATATAGTAGCAGTAGTAGGCGATAGCGATAGAGAAGATTTTGATAAGCTTGGAGGTGCTAGAGCAATTATAAATGACTATTCTGAATTAGATAAATCTTTAACGATAAAAGATATATAAAAGTAAATATTTATATGCTAGATTTAAATAGCTATATCCTATTATATACAAGCAAAGGATTACAGATGTAATTAATTGTATTTAATAGAATATAGCTATTTTTTCCATTAAAAAGTTGTCATAGTTTTTTAGTTATGAGAAATAATAGAACTAGAGAGGAATGATAATATGAATGGTGTGGAAAATCTAAATGATATAAATTTGTTCATTAAAATAGAGC
>CAZOUU010000002.1:4592-21268 GCA_964583045.1 uncultured Lachnospiraceae bacterium
TCATTATATATTACAAGAGAAATAAGGAAAGTAAGCCTAAAGTTTTGAATATTATATTCATGTGTCTATTGGCATTCTTTGGTGCAGGCTATTCGGTTATGTCATATAACACGGATGTCAATGCAGTAGACTTGTTTTCTAAGCTGCATGAACTATTTATGGGGAAATCCCCAGACGGACCATCTATTATACAATTGGCTTATAGTACAGGATTAGCCATAGGGGTAATTATATTTTTTAATCACGGAGGTAATAAATGGGTTAGTGATGATCCTACGCCACTTCAGGTTCAGACCAGATTATATGAGCAGGATGTAAATACTTCTGTTGTAATTAATAGCGAACGAAAGAAGGAAGGCTTAGATGTGGATTAGATATTTATTTATGATATTGTTTGGACTTGCTTCAGGATTGGCTATAGCTGCAGGATTCGTGGCATTTATTACTCTAATAGGAGTATTTGCAAAAATGTCTGAGAGAACATCTACGTCTTCTAAATGCATTTTATATGAGAATTGCATTATGCTAGGAGCGGTAGCAGGTAATATAGTATCCTTATATCAATTCCCTGTACCTATTGGCTATATTGGTTTGATTATAGTGGGAATGTTTGGAGGTATATTTGTAGGCTGCTTAGCAGGGGCATTGTCGGAGGTACTGAATATATTTCCAATATTGGAGAGAAGATTAAAACTTCGTAAAGGACTGCCCTATGTAATTGTAGCTATAGCTATAGGCAAGGTTGTATTTACGTATTTACAGTATTATGTAATAAAATGATTTGAAATTAGTGAAATGAAAGGGAAGTTAATATGAAAATTAAACCAGATGAAAATGAGTATAATGATTATGTGGAGAAGGTAACGCCTACCCATAATTGTGTGAAAAATTGTTTGTGGGCATTTGTAGTAGGGGGAATAATATGCACTATTGGGGAGTGCATAATTCAGTATTTGACTAAAGCTCAGGGGATGAAGCTTACAGATGCTTCTAGCTATACATCCTTAATACTTATTTTTTTAAGTGTGCTGTTAACAGGTTTTAATGTGTATCCTACCTTAGCTAAATTCGGTGGAGCTGGTGCATTGGTTCCTATAACGGGTTTTGCAAATTCAGTAGCAGCTACAGCGATAGAATTTCAAAAGGAGGGTCAGGTATTTGGTATAGGAGTAAAGATATTTACCATTGCTGGACCAGTTATATTGTATGGAATTGTGGTTAGTTGGGGACTAGGAGTTATATATTGGTTATGCACTAATATGGGATGGCTGTAATTTGTGAAGGAGGATAGATATGGAACAGATAAAGGGAAAAGCTAGTTTGAAATTTGAAAAAGACATATATATAATGTGTAGTGCCTCCGTGGTAGGCAAGAAAGAAGGCGAGGGTCCTCTAAACAAGTATTATGATTTAATTGTTGAAGATCCTACTGTGGGTAAGGATACTTGGGAGGAAGGAGAAAGTGAACTTATTAATAAAGCTACAGGAATATTACTTAGAAAGTCTAAACTAAAAAGTCAGGATATAAGATATATATTTGGTGGAGATTTATTAGGACAGCTTATAGCTACAACCTTTGGAATTAAGAGCTATGATATCCCGTTATTTGGACTATATGGAGCCTGTTCTACGGCAGGAGAGGCCATATCGTTAGGTGCTATGACGGTGGGCGGTGGAGCCTTTATTTTATCTAAAGATACAGGTAATGTAAGGATTAAGGGGATAACTACAGGAAAAATAGTGGATTATGGTGTTAAGGATTCTCTAAATATGGGTGCATGTATGGCACCTGCTGCAGCGGATGTAATATATCAGAATTTAACAGATTTTCAAGTGAAACCAGATTACTACGACAAGATAATCACTGGAGATTTGGGGAAAGTAGGTAGTGAGATTTTATTAAAACTACTTGGGGATAATAATATAGATATATCAAAACAACACATGGATTGTGGGTTAGAAATATATGACTTAATCGAACAGGATACTCATTCGGGAGGCTCGGGATGTGGATGTTCAGCAGTTACGTTAGCAGGTATGATTTTGTGCAAAATGAAAGAGAAAAAATGGAATAGGGTATTGTTTATCCCTACTGGAGCCCTATTATCCACAGTTAGCTACAATGAGGGACAAACTGTGCCAGGTATAGCTCATGGAATAGTATTAGAAAACAGAATGATTGAAGAGTAAGAGGTGATGTGTATGGATTATTTAAAAGCATTTGTAATAGGTGGATTGATATGTGTGATAGCACAGATTGTTATGGATAATACAAAACTAATGCCTGGTAGAGTTATGGTTATACTGGTGTGTATAGGGGCTATATTAGGTGCAATAGGAGTTTATAAACCGTTCTTAGATTTTGCGGGAGCTGGAGCATCAGTACCTTTATCGGGATTTGGATATAATCTGTGGCTGGGAGTTAAAGAGGCGGTAGACAAGGATGGATTCATTGGACTATTTAGAGGAGGACTAAAAAATGCTTCTGTGGGAACTAGCGCAGCACTAATATTTTCTTATATAGCATCTCTTGTATTCCAACCTAAAATGAAAAAATAACAATAATAGGAGCCGGCGCCTTTTATATATAAAACGAGGTATGAAATGTTACATTTCATACCTCGTTTCTAAATGTATATATTAATCTGTAGAAATTAAAATACTTGTTAATTTATTACGGGGCTGCCGTAGCCGCTGACGTAGTCGCTTCCGTTGGCGGTGGAGCAGCGGTGGTGGACTCCGTTGCCGGGGTTATCGGTACGAATGTGGCTATAATGGTATGATTAGCATTTACGCTATTTATAGTATGACTAGAGGTTGCTCCATAGCTTATACCATCTACTGTTACATTTGATATAGCATAGCCCGCATTAGGAGTAATAGTAAATGTAGCTGAACCTCCTTGCGCGACTGTGGAAGGTCCGGATATAGTTCCACCTACGCCATTTACTGACATAGACATAGTAAATGTAGTAGCTGTAGCCTCGGTAGCTGTCGCTGTGGTATCGGCTGTATGCATGTTACAGTAAGTAGTACTAAAACCTGCTGGAGGAACAAAATCAACACCAGTTAAGGTGATTGTTCCGTCATCATTTGTAATATACTCACAAGTTATCTTGTTAGGACAAAATTCTGTAGCGAGCATATGGGTATCAGCACATAGCTGTATGCCAGTGTTATGAGAACTACAGTGTTTAGTAGGTATGTTATCGCCATCAAAGTATTCTGTTATAGGAGTACATCCTTCGGAAGGCAAGAGACCAGATTTGCTGCATACAGTTGCTTGCTTAATGCTGCTAGGCATTTTCCAAGTTTTAGTTACATCTTGATTCTCTAATTCTACTATGGAATTCATAATCTTGGACCACATAAGCTTATGATAGCTACCACCACTAAATGAGGTGTTTACATCATAACCCATCCATATAGAGGCTGTATAATATGGTGTTGAACCACAGAACCAGAAATCATAGTTGCTAGAAGTAGTTCCTGTCTTACCAGCTACGGGCATACCTGATTTTAGCTTAGCCGGAGTACCAGTACCTTTTGTAACTACATCCTGCATAGCACTGTTTATTAACCAAGCAGTAGTTTCTTTGAAAACCTGTTTTGGCTCAGGAGAATTATCTATAAGTACATTGCCATCGTGGTCTAATACTTTAGTGTATAATACAGGCTTGTTATATGCGCCACCATTAGCAAGGCTGGCATAGGCAGCAGTAATTTCCATATTAGTAACACCATTAGTTAGACCGCCAAGTGCAAGAGACTGATTAACATCGGAAACTATGCTGCCATCAGCCATAACATCTTCTTCCACTAATGTGGTAAAGCCTAGCTTTTCAAGATAATCAAAGCCTGCCCTTGGAGTTATCTCGGTAAGACATTTAACGGCTACTATGTTCATAGAGTTTTGTATAGCAGTACGAATAGTGCTTGTGCCACGATAACTGCCATACCAGTTTTTAACAGGACGACCATTCTCGTAATTAAATGGAGCATCTTCATAAGTGGTAGCTAAACTTTGACCTATATCAACTGCTGGTGCAAATGAAGCTAGTATCTTGAAGGTAGAACCTGGCTGTCTAGAACTATCAGTTGCTCTATCTAAGGTTAAGTTTCCTGTCTTTTCACCACGACCACCAACGATTGCTTTAACTTGTCCGTTGGATTGATCCATAATAACAAAGGAAGCTTGAGGTTGAATAGTAGTAGCATATGACTCAGCTAAGAACTTGCCACCAGTTTTCTCTAACATAGCTTCTTTGTAGGCATCTGCAGCAGCTCTGGCTGAATCTTCATCCTTGTATATAAGATTATATTTGGAATTACCAGTTAACTCCTTGTAGTAGGATAATAAATTCTCACTACTAAAGTTTTGCTCGTTTTCTCCATCTTGATCAGTTATAGTAAGCTGATATGACAATGCTACGCTAGTACCAGATGGATAATTGGCATCATCATTGATAACACCGTCACATATATCTTGTATAGCCTGGTCTTGAGTAATGTATACATTCAAACCACCTGAATAGATAAGGTTATAGGCCTGAGTAGAAGTTAAATCTTTTTCATCCATAAGCTGTTCAGCTAATTCGTTTATAACTGCGTCTATAAAATAAGAATTACATACGGTGTTTTCTACTTCGGTAGTATGAACACTGGCTATTCGGGAATATACATCATCAGCCATAGCTGTATCATATTCATCTTTGGTAATATAACCAAGCTCTTTCATCTTATTAAGTACACTGTTTCTACGTTTAGCATTCTTCTCTGGAAAGGCTGTAGGGTCATACTTATAAGGGTTTTGAGTAATACCAGCAAGTACAGCACACTCTGATATAGTTAAATCAGCTAAATCCTTGTCAAAGTATTTCTTAGCAGCTGATTCGACTCCGTGAACACCTTGTCCTAAATATATGGTGTTAAGATAGTATTCTAATATATCTTCTTTTTCCATACGTTTTTCTAACTCGATAGATAAGTATTGCTCTTGAATCTTTCGCTCTAACTTATCCATAAAAGTATCTTCGTTAAGGCCTACATTAAATACTTGATTCTTAATAAGCTGTTGAGTAATGGTACTGGCACCTTGTGAAAAATCATGTTGCTTAACGCCTAGGATAAAGGCTCTAAGAATACCCTTCATATCTATACCACCATGATCCCAAAAACGCTCATCCTCTATAGCTATAATAGAATTACGTAAATCTTCTGGAATATCATCATAATAAGCATAAACACGATTAGAGTTTATAGTTGATAAGGTAGTTACCACTTCATTGTCTTGATTGTATATAGTAGTCTGAAATCCTTTTGGGGTTACATCTATATCGTCAATATCTGGAGCGTTATCTAATATGCCTTTAAACATACCAAAACCTGCACCTGCACCAATAGCACAAACACCTAGAAACACTACTAATACGCCTTTAAAAATCGAGGTAGAAACCTTATGCTTATTCTTGCTGGCTCTAGCGACTAGTTTTTTCTGCTTTTTGGTAGTCTCGTTCTTGTTATAATTCATTATTGTAAGACCTCCTTTTACATAACACATTATATCAAATTCCTTCAATTAAATAAAGGATAACTTCCCTAGTTAACAAATTCTTAAGAACGCTATGACTATGTTTATATAAAATGCGATAATAGTAGACATTGTTCGATTACTTTGGGCATTTAGGGGGAATAGTTTTTTAGTATTAATGAGGCGTACATAAGAAAAGTATGGATATATGCCCACAACTTGGTATAATGATAGAAGAACTTGGCAAAATGGGCAGAGTTATAGAATATGAACATATATGCCCTGCAAAATAAAGTATTAATGAGGAACAATGAGAAACTATAGGATTATCAACTTATACATAAATGCAATGTGTGAAAGGATATATATATATGGAATATAAAGAAATTACTAGAGGTGGAGAAGCGATTGTTGTAGAAAAGAAATCCAGGTTTATAGCCTATGTAGAAAAGGCAGCTACAGAAGAAGAAGCTGTGGCATATATAGAGAAAATAAAAAAAGAAAATTATGATGCTAGACATAATTGCTTTGCGTATTCTGTAGGAGAAGGTCAGCCTAATTGTAGATTTAGTGACGATGGAGAACCTCAGGGTACGGCAGGTAAACCCATATTGGAGGTTATTAATGGCTCGGAGATAAAAAATATATGTATAGTAGTAACCAGATATTTTGGGGGTACATTACTTGGAACGGGTGGTTTGGTTAGAGCATATACCGAAGCAGCTAAACAAGGTATAGAGCAATGCCAGATTGGTATAAAAACATTGGTTATACCTATTGCTATTACGACGGAATATTCTGATATGGGAAATGTTCAATATATTTTAGAAAATGGAAATGTATCTGTGGAAAATAAAGATTATCTTGAAAAAGTAAAGATAAATGCATTTGTTTCAGTAGATAATATAGAGACAGTGTTGGGAAAATTGGTAGAAGTTACATCAGGGAAAATTGTCATAGAAAAAAGTGATGAGATATACAAAACTATATAGCGTACATATCTCATCACGTTATCCATTACCTATCTAATTTCGATAACTTACCTATCTAATTATTTAATGCTTGTAAATCATGATAGAAGCTAGGATAAGAGATATCTACACATTCACTTCCTAATATATCGGTATCACCATTAGCGTTTAATCCTGCTATGGCAAAGCTCATAGCTATTCTATGGTCTAAGTCAGAATCGATAGTAGCACCATGAAGCTCATAACCTCCATGTATAATCATACCATCTTCTGTTGATTCTATGTAAGCACCCATTTTTTGGAGATTATTTACTACGGTATCTATACGGTTAGATTCTTTTACCTTTAATTCACCGGCGTCCTTAATGACGGTAGTGCCATCGGCAAAACAAGCTAGTACAGCAATGGCGGGGATCTCATCTATTAGAGTAGGTATTATGCTGCCTTCTATGGTAATACCCTCTAGACTACTGCTAGACACGGTTATATCAGCTACGGTTTCACCAGAACTCTCGAGAATATTGCTTAGCAAAATGTGTCCTCCCATATCCTTGCATACCCTTATTATGCCATCTCTAGTTTTATTTATACCTACATTTTTAATGGTTATTTCTGAATTAGGAGTTATAAGTCCTGCAACTATAAAGTATGTAGCGGATGATATGTCGCCTGGTACTGATATATGTTGTCCTACTAGTTTAGATGCAGGCTTAATAGTAACGGTTTGATCAATGGTTTCTATATCTACGCCATAGGATTTAAACATAAGCTCAGTGTGATTTCTGGATACGTAAGGCTCTGTTACAGAGGTGCTTCCGTCAGCATATAAACCAGCCAGTAAAATAGCGGATTTTACTTGAGCAGAAGCTACAGGAGATATGTAATCGATACCTTGTAAATTCCCCCCGGTTAGATCTAATGGTACACAGTTATTATCATAACGACTAGTTATTGTGGCACCCATTTGTGATAAAGGATTAATTATTCTACTCATTGGTCTTTTTTGCATAGAAGCATCTCCGATTATGGAGGAATTAAAATGTTGAGCAGCTAGTATACCGGACATAAGTCTAGTAGTAGTTCCGCTGTTACCGACATCCAATATACTCTTTGGCTCTGATAAACCATGGAGACCTTTTCCGTGTATTATTACAGAATCCTTGTTATTCTCTATCTGTATTCCCATTTTAGAAAAACAACTAATAGAGGATAAGCAGTCGGCTCCCTGCAAAAAATTAGTTACTTCGGTTATACCATCTGCTATGGAGCCTAACATAATACTTCTATGGGAAATGGACTTGTCACCAGGTACAGATAATTCACCCTTAAGATAATTAGTTTTATGTATAATCATATATGCATCCTTTCGTGTTCAAATATATTATATAGAACTATCGTTTGTATATTTTGTAGCCCTGTGATTCTAGTATAGAAACGGCAGACTTGGTATCTTCATCCTTATAAAATGATAATCTTAGAACACCCTCAGAGTCTTCGCGGTTATGTGTAATCCCCACATTTTTCAAATTGATATGGGCATCAGATATAAGGACTATTACTTTTGACATAGCACCCGGTTCATCGGGAATATCTACATATACTTCATAGGTCATACGAATTACACCAGTTGCATTGTCTGGTATAGAATTTCTGTAATTCCTAGCTGAAGTAAATAACTCATTTATTTTATCGCCATCTTGGGATTTGATGGCATTAATTACATCGTCTATGGAGTCAGTATATCTTTCTAATCCTGCAATTACATTATCTGAATTGCTTAGCAAAATGTGTTCCCATACAACAGGAGAGGAAGAAGCTATTCTTGTAATATCCTTAAAACCGCCTGCGGCAAGCTGCTTGTTTATACCATCCTTTGTATCTGTAGATTTAACGAGATTAACAAGATTAACAGCAATTATATGAGGAATATGGCTTATGTATGCGGTTACTTGGTCATGCGCAGTCGGAGAATATACTATAGGAATAGCACCTAAATCTTCAATGAAGGTATTAAAGTCTTTTATGTGTTCTTCTGAAACTGTAGCAGAAGGGGTTATAAAATAATAAGCATTTTCCATTAGTCGGTCATTTGAAGTAGCATAACCAGAGCTTTCAGAGCCTACCATAGGATGACCACCTATAAAATGTTCGCAAAGCTTATATTTTTCCACTGCCTTACATATATCTGACTTTACACTTCCTACATCAGTAATGATAGTAGTAGGCTTAATGATTTTCTTAAGTATAGGTAAGTAATCTATATTATAGTGAACGGGAGCACATAAAAATATGTAGTCGCAATCGTTAAAATCCACGCTCACATTAGAGGAGCATTTGGCTAGAGTACCATCGGTATATGCTTCTCTTAGATTTTCTATATCAGTATCATAGCCTATGATGGTATAGCTGGGAAACACTCGCCGTATAGCCTTTGCTATAGAACCACCTATAAGACCTAAGCCTATAAATCCAATTGTAAAATTATTTGTTATATTCATAGTATTATTCCTCGTAGTATTATTGTCAATATCAAGTATTGTATGTTGAATAGCAAAATATGTCAACACTTTAAAGCAATAAAGTATAATATATTCAGAGCAGGATCACATTTGAAATCGACTTTTAAACTATGTTAATTGTTGCAAAAATAGAAATAATTACAACAATTACAAGAATTAAAACTCATAATTCTGCATAATAATAGATAAAAACAGAAAATGAGTAAAAATAGACAAAATAATCTGTAAAAAGTATTGACAATGGAGGTAATGTATTATATAATTCATACATAGTTAACTTCTAGCTTGGTTATAGAAGTCCTAGATAAAATATTGTGATATAGCAGATTGGAGGAGATACCGTTGGAGATGTGTGACGAACAATTTAATCAATGTATTTATATAGTAGGAAAACCTTCGTACGGTATAAGCCTTTAAGATATAGATATATAGTCCGACCTGCATATAATAAGATATGCTATTCAGAGCAAATGTGGACACAGTTAAACACAACTACTATAAAGGTATATTGATTAGGAAGAAGTAATTTTTAAATAGTAACTATTAACCAGTTGTGATGTTTTTGTTAATACATAGAATTCATATAGAACGAGGTTAAGAATGGTTTGTGCGAAGGAAGATGGTTACCTGTTAGGTGCCTCTGGATATGGTTTTACCATAACTGAATATGATACTACATAGCCTGTGGATTTTACCACAGGCTATTTTAATGTCTAGACTATATATACGAGAATAAACTATGAATTTTGTATGCCACAGGGTGAAAAATCTGTATAAAACTATGAAAAAGAACTGTATATTTTTACTCTAAAATGGTAAAATGATATATAGTATAAATTTTGGAGGAACACGATGAAAAAATATACCATTAGCAATGAAGCGTTAACAGTTAGTGTTAACAGTTTTGGAGCAGAGATGACAAGCATTAGATCTAATGATGATAAGATAGAATATTTGTGGAATGGAGATGGAGCATATTGGAAACGCCAATCACCAGTCCTCTTCCCTATAGTAGGAAGCTTGAAGAATAAAAGATATACTTATAAAGGGGTAGATTATCCTATGGGTCAGCATGGTTTTGCAAGGGATATGGAATTTGAATTCATTAGACAAGATGATAAGAGTATATCCTTTAGGCTATATGCAAACGAAGATACTAAAAAGGTATATCCCTTTGAGTTCGCGTTAGGTATAGAATATATATTGGATGGCCATGACATAGAGGTAATATGGGCTGTTAAGAATAATGGAGAGGAAGCTATGCCATTTTCCATAGGAGGACATTCGGCTTTTATGTGTCCATTAGATAATGGTGGTAAGCAGACAGATTATTTTATAGATTTTCATACAAATGAAGACATAGAGTATGGATTATTAAATGACCAGGGTTTGTTAGATACCAGGGGCTGTACGTTAGAAACTAATCAAGGCTTATTACAGATTGATGAGCATATGTTTGATAAGGATGCATTGATTATAGAGGGTGGACAACTAGAACGGGTATCTTTGGTTAAACCAGATGGAAATAGATATCTTACTGTAAGCTTTGACACAGAGCTTATGGGATTATGGTCTCCAGCTAAGAAGAACGCACCGTTTGTATGTATAGAGCCATGGTATGGAAGATGCGACAGCAAAGCCTTTAAAGGCGATTTAGAGGATAGAGAATATGGACATATATTAGCACCAGGTCAGGTGTTCAAAGAAAGCTATCATATAACTATAGAATGAAATGATTATAATTGTACTACAGATGATATGTGAGAGAGGAGGAGCGGTATGAAAATACATAAAGCCAGAATTTTGCCAGCTATTTTGATAGATATATTACTTATGTGTATTATACTGTTTATCTCTATTGTGTTTTTAACGTCTGTTGCGGCAGGCACTTTTGAGGAGAGCTGTTCTAATTTTGATACTCTTGTTGAGAAGGAAGCACAGATATATGCCCAAAATATGGATCGTAGTAATTATACTATGGAATTGTATTCCGAGCTAGCTGCTTCAAACTATTATGAGGACGATAAGCTGTTACAGGTAGTGAATCAATTAGGAGATAATAGTGAATTTACAGATATAGGTATTGTAAAATCAGATGGTAATATATTAGAAAGCAATAATTCTACTACGCCAAGTGATGAGAAAGAATACTTAAAGAATAATTATTATAAGGTAAAATATACCACAATTGACTATAAAAATGAATGTGGAAAGGTTATATTTCAGTCACCAATTATGATTAATGGATATAAGGTAGCCATTTTATATGCCACTATGCCATCCAAGGTAGACGTGTTAGATATCATTGATACAGAATCTCCAGAGGAATGCAGCTTATATGTGTTGGATGAAAAGAAACATATAATTGTAAGCAGTAATGAAGAAGATGATTTTTCTTATGATAATATACCTATTAATATGTTTTACAAAAACAGTGTTCTTGATGGATATACGGGTTCTCTAAATGAAGATGAGCTAGAGACAAAGATAGATGGTGCTATTAGAAAGACTACTCATATGGATGAACTACGGATAGAAGATTTAGATACATTTCAAGAGATATATGGAAATTCTTCAAGATATTGGTATGAAAGACCGGTTAATTTAACTAATGGCAGTAGATGGACATTGTTAGTGAGTAATAGAGGCAGCTTTTCCAATATAGCTAAATCAAATCTGGCTATATCAGTTATGGCCATAATTGTTAGTACGGCTGTATGCTTAATTATACTAATTATTTCAGCTATATATCAGGGCGTTTCAAGTAGGAACCTTACTATGATGGCCTATTATGATTCTGCTACTGGATGGTATAATTGGAACCGATTTAAGATACTATGCGAAAGAGTAATAAGACGAAGAAAACGACGTCAGTATGCATTTGTAGGATTTGATATAAGCAAATTTAAGATGATTAATGATATAGACGGTCATAGAACAGGTGATGCCATTCTTAAAAATATATCTTTAATCTTACGAAAAGAACTGCACAATAAGAAGGAATGCTTTACAAGATATTCTGCAGATGAGTTTGATATGTTACTGAGATATGATTCATTAGACGAATTAATAAATCGTATTGAGTCTATAGATAAGGCTATTAAAAAAGCAGTAAAAGGTAAGGAAATTAGATTGTGCTATGGTGTGTATGTAATAGATGATTACAAGCTGGCAGCAGAGACTATGAACAATTATGTATCCTTGGCTAAGGATTCCATAAAACACAATCATACAGAATATATTGCTATGTATGATGAAAATATGCGAAAAGATAGGCTTAAAGAACAGAAGCTAGAAGAGAATATGGAAAGAGGAATAAGAAATAGGGAATTTAAAGTATTTCTTCAACCTAAATATAGTCCGGATGGCTCAGAGGTAAGAGGAGCAGAGGCATTGGTTAGATGGATTAGTGATGATATGGGTTTGATTTCTCCTAATGATTTTATTCCTCTGTTTGAGAAGAATTCATTTGTTACAAAATTAGATAACTATATGGTGGCAGAGGTATGTAATATACAAAAGCGTTGGATAAATGAGGGTAAGAATATAGTTCCTATATCAGTCAATATATCTAGAACACATCTTAGAGATAAACATCTAGTAGATGATATAGTAGGTATTGTAGAGGAGTATGGAGTGCCATTTGATGTAATAGAGCTAGAACTTACAGAGGGTGCATTTTTTGAAGATAGAGAGGTGGTATTAGACACAGTTAGTAGATTTAAGAAGGCGGGATTTACGGTATCTATGGATGATTTTGGCTCAGGATATTCATCTCTTAATTCTCTAAAAGATCTGGAATTAGATATAATTAAGCTGGATGGTGAGTTTTTCAAGATGTCAGGTAATGTGTCTAGAAGTGAAACTATAGTAGAAGATACTATAAATTTGGCCAAACATCTAGAACTTAAGATTGTTGCAGAGGGTATAGAGACTAAGGAACAGGTAGAGTTTTTGGACAGAATAGGCTGCGATTTGATTCAAGGATATTATTTCGCTAAGCCTATGCCAGTGGATGAGTATGAGGACATTATACTTGGTAATTATAACCCAAGAGGCTGATTACATATTGAAGACAGGAGATAGAAGATATGAATGTATTGTTAGGATTTTTTGCTATGGCGATAGGTGTATTATTTATATATACTAAGTATCGTATAGTTATAGGCGGTAAGAAGATAGAGGGTAAGATAGTAGGTGCTAGAGGCAGCAGCGGAACAGCAAAATATACAGGCATCTCGCTGGTTAAAAGCTACAGATTTGAATTTACCGATGAGGGTAGAATGAAACAGCTTGAAGGCTGGGGTATGGTATTGTATTCTAAAAAATTTATACAGGAAAAACGTATAGGTAGGGTAAAGAAGATATATTTTAATCCTAAGCATCAGGATATGGTTATATTAGTGCCATCTATATGGGCAGAGATATTGGGTGTGGTTATGATTGCATTCGGTATATATTTACTTACTTTAAGTGGAGTGGCATAAGTTTTATGCACGATATATAGTATTATCTAGAGGAGAGTTGTTTTATGACAGCTCTCCTTTTTGAAAATGCAGAAAATCCCATTGATAATTACAACCAATTAATCCTGTGTATAGTTTATAATATATTGTATAAAAACTTAAAGGTGGGTATGTCTTTATGACGAGGGTAGATAAAATGTTTAAAAAGAGTGTAGCAGTTGTTATGGCTACATTAGTATGTAGTGTGAGCTTTTTTAATATTTCCTATGCATTAGAATATAATGATACAGGAGATAGTACTGTTAAGGAGGAGGTATCCTTTACTAAAGAGGAACAGGCATATATAGATAATGCGAAGACTCTAGTAGCGGGGGTACAGACTAATAGAGCAGCATATTCATATGTAAATAGTGAAGGTGATAGAGTAGGCATTGATGTAGATATTATTAATCAGATATCGGATATCAGTGGCTTGGAATTTGATATAGTACCGCTAGACCAAGGAGAAAAGGTAATGGATGCTTTGGATTCGGGACGATATGATTTGGTGGTTGGTGTCGAGAGAGATAATTTTGCTAATCGAGAGGGTTATGCTACAACGGATAGCTACATAAATGCGGATATAACTATAGTTGGAAGAAAACAGGGAGATGTAGATGTATATGACAAGATAACTTGTGCGGTGCTTCCACAATTTCAGGCTCTGCAAGATGAGATTAAGGCAGCCTATCCTAATTTCAAATTAAAATTCTATGATAATAATGAAGAATGTATGGAGGCAGTTAGTAAGGGAGAGGCTGATCTAATGATGCAAAATACATATGTTATTGGTCAATTAATTCAAAAACCCAAGTATGAAAATCTGGAGATATTACCACTACAGTTATCTGTAGAACATGATGCTATAGCAACTAAGGCTGATAATCAGCTTCTAGATTCCATATTAGATAAATCGGTTAAAGGGTTAGAGATACACGATGTTAATAATGCTATTATCAGACATACCTTTGCAAATAGATACAAATACACCCTTAGTGACGTATTATACAAATTCAAGACAGAATTTATAGTGACAGCTATACTTGTTATGGCGTGTATTGCATTATTAATTAGAATGTATTTAATGAAAAATAAAAATTATAAGATATTAGAAAAGAAGAATAAACAATTAGCAGTGGCTATAGATATGGCAAATTCAGCTAATGCATCTAAGAGTCAGTTCTTAGCTCAGATGAGTCATGAGATTAGAACGCCTATGAATGCTATAATTGGATTGGTTACAATTGCTAAGAATGAAATATATAATGCTGACAAGATAAAGGAATACTTAACCAAGATAGATGGATCATCTAAATTATTACTAGGAATTATAAATGATATATTAGATATGTCAGCTATAGAGAATAATAAGCTTAAGATAGCTTATCAAGAATTTGATTTTAAACAGCTCTTGTCTTCTGTGACATCAGTTTTCTATCAACAATGCAAACAGAAGAATATAGCCTTTGAACTTAAGATGAAGGGTGTTACAGAGGAGAAATTAAATGGTGATAGTTTAAGAGTTAATCAGATAATGATGAATCTGTTATCTAATGCAGTTAAATTTACTCCTAGCAATGGTAAGATAAATGTAGAGGTCATACAGGCATATAAGATGAAAGAGAAAGTCTATATGCGTTTTATTGTGTCTGATAGTGGATGCGGTATGAGTGAGGATCTGCAAAAACGACTATTTAATCCTTTTGAACAGGAGGATGCTACTACAGCAAGAAAGCATGGTGGTAGTGGCTTGGGCTTATCCATAACGAAGAATTTGATTGGATTAATGGGTGGAAGTATACAGGTGGAGAGTACTAAGGATGTAGGTACTAAATTTACAGTTGATATACCATTTGGCATGGCAGAAGGATGGGATATAAAAGATGAAGTAGCTATGGCTAATCTTTCAGATGTGAGGGCACTTGTTATAGATGATGATAGGGATTCTTGCGAATATACAGGCATATTACTAGATAGATTAGGCGTTAAATACCAATATGTAACTAGTGGTGAAGCTGCATTAGAGGAGATAGGAGAAGCCGAAGATAAAGGTGCTTCCTATAACTTATGTATTATAGATTGGCAGATGCCAGATATGGACGGACTAGAGGTTACTAGACAGATTAGAAATATATTTGGAGAAGAGACTATAGTTATTATAGTATCTGCATATGATTTGAATGAGATAGAGTCTTTGGGAAGAAAAGTAGGAGCGGACTATTTTGTACCAAAACCATTATTCCAGTCTACTATCTTTGATGCAATCATGCAGGTTACTAATAATAGATATAATATAGAGAATGTAGAAAAACAAGACACCAGTGAGTATAGATTAGAGGGTCACAGGGTATTGATTGCTGAAGATGTAGCTTTGAATATGGAGATTGCTATTAAGCTATTAGAGATGGTAGGTATAAAATCAGAATGTGCCGAAGATGGAAAACAAGCCGTAGATATGTATGAAGCATCAGAAGAATTTTACTACGATGCTATACTGCTAGATATTAATATGCCGGTTATGGATGGATATGAGGCAGCGAGATGTATAAGAGCATCAAATCGTGAGGATTCTAAGGGCATTCCTATGTATGCTATGACAGCGAATGCTTTTACAGAGGATGTTACAGCATCTTTAGATACAGGAATGAATGGACATATAGCAAAGCCTATCGAATTAGATATACTATATAAGACACTTAAAAATGCATTTGAGGAGGGGGATAAGAGATGAATAGATATAAATTAGTAAAAGCAGGTATAGATGTTAATCAGGGTATAAGAAGATTTAATGAAGACAGAGCTTTATATGAGAGGTTTTTAAGTACTTTTCCAGAGGATATGCATTATTTGGCTATGATAGAGGCTATTGATAAAAAAGATGTAAAAGAAGCCTTTCAGGCATCACATGCTCTTAAGGGTATAGCAGGTAATCTTAGCCTAGTTGCTTTACATGCAGACCTTATACCTCTAGTTGAATTATTTAGAGCGGATGAGATAGAAGGAGTAGATGAACTCTTAACGCCAGTTCGAAATAGTTATGAGCAGGTAGTTAAGGTTATAAAAGAGGCTACAGATCCTACGATATAGTTAATCTAGGATAAATTTCCATATAGTAATAATTATGATGCATATATAAATAAGAATGATGAAG
>CAZOUU010000003.1:0-18540 GCA_964583045.1 uncultured Lachnospiraceae bacterium
TGCTTGTTGTGTATCTTCAATGGTTATCGGTAAAGAAATGCAGTTCTTCGGTGCACGTGCTAACCTTGCTAAATGTTTATTATATGCTATCAACGGTGGTGTTGATGAGTGTACTGGCAAGCAAGTAGGTCCTAAGTATCGTCCAGTTGAAGGCGACGTTCTAGATTACGATGATGTAATGGCTAAGTTCAACGATATGATGGACTGGTTAGCTACAGTATATGTAAACGCTTTAAATATCATTCACTATATGCATGATAAGTATGCTTATGAGAGAATTCAGATGGCATTACATGACAGAGATGTAAAGAGATATTTTGCAACAGGTATCGCTGGTCTTTCTGTAGTTGCTGACTCATTATCAGCTATTAAATATGCTACCGTTAAACCTATCCGTAACGAGAACGGTTTAGTAGTAAGCTATGAGACAACTGGTGAGTTCCCTAAATATGGTAACAACGAAGATGAGGTAGATGACCTTGCTACTTCTATCGTTTCTACATTTATGGATAAGATTAGATCACACCATGTTTATAGAAATGGTGTTCCAACTCAATCAATCCTTACTATTACTTCAAATGTAACATATGGTAAGAATACAGGTGATACTCCATGTGGTAGAAAACATGGTGCTCCATTCGCTCCAGGTGCTAACCCACTTCACAAGAGAGATACTCATGGTGCTTTAGCTTCATTAGCTTCTGTAGCTAAGATTCCATTTAAGGATGCTCAAGATGGTATATCAAATACATTCTCTATCATTCCTGGTGCTTTAGGTAAGGATGATCAAGTATTTGCTGGAGATATCGATATCGATTTAAGCAAATAATTATTGATACAGTAAGCTTATGCAATACCTTGGAGGTATATTATGGATAACAATTTAAGTACTGTAGATAATATAGTTTCTATGCTTGATGATATGATGGGCAGTGGTCATGGACACGTTAATGTGTCTATGGATGACTCCATTAACTCAGGCGAGAAATCAGTAGTAACTCTAGGATGTACCGACTGTGCTAAAGGGGATTTGGCTTGTAGCGTTCCCACTTTAATGGAAGGTATGGACGAAGAATTGCACGTAGACAATTAATAACATCAATTAAGGAGGAATTTATTATGGCAGCAAGTACTCAACAAGTAGATAATTTAGTAAATATGTTAGATGGTTATGTAGCTGAAGGTGGATATCACCTTAATGTAAACGTATTAAATCGTGATACATTACTTGACGCTCAAGCTCATCCAGAGAATTACCCACAATTAACTATTCGTGTTTCTGGTTATGCAGTTAACTTTGTTAAATTAACAAAGGAGCAACAAGACGACGTTATATCTCGTACTTTCCATCAAGCATTATAGGAATTATCAGATAAGATTTAAAGGGGCTGTCATCCTAAGGATGGCAGCCTTTTTATCTTACTAACAATATATTGTTAATAACCTTATTTTAGGCTATACTAATCTCAAATAAAGTGCATACTACTTTATATACATTTGTGGAACTATACCATATATAGATAGACAATATATTATTACAATTAAGGAGAGATACCATATGAACGGAAATATTCACTCAACAGAAAGCTTTGGTACCGTAGATGGTCCTGGCATAAGATATGTTATATTTTTTAAGGGCTGCCCTATGCGTTGTGCCTATTGTCACAACCCAGATACTTGGGATCCACAAGGTGGCGAGGTTCGAGATAGTGCAGATTTGATTAAGGATGCTGTCAAATACAAATCTTTTATGAAAAATGGCGGTATAACTGCCACAGGTGGCGAGCCTCTAATGCAGTTAGATTTCTTAATTGATTTATTTGAAAAGGCTAAGGAACAGGATTTGCATACCTGCTTAGATACTTCCGGTATCGCATTTAACCCAGACAATCCTGATATTCTAGCTAAATATGACCGATTAATGGAGGTCACTGATTTAATTATGCTAGATATTAAGCATATTGATCCTGAGGAACACATAAAATTAACTAAACAGCCAAATGATAATATATTTAAATTTTTAGCTTATGCAGATAGTAAAGAGAAAACTATATGGATACGACATGTCATTGTGCCTGGTATTACATTTATAGATAGCTATCTAGATCAATTAGGCTATTATATAGGGCAATTTCATAGCATTAAAGCCTTAGATGTACTTCCTTATCACGATATGGGCAAAGTTAAATATGAGAAGATGGGCATTGATTATGTGCTTAAAGACGTGGCGCCTCTAACTGCAGAAGATGCAATACATGCCAGAAAGATAATCCTGGAAGGGTTTAAACGTCGAAGAGCCGAAGAGAAATAGACTTTTTTCCATTAATTTTTACAAATGATATTACATTTATACTTGATATAAACAACATTATGGATTAAAATGTCTATATGATGATGTTTATGCATCAACTATATAAGGAGGTATTCAATTATGGCATTCGTTATTTCAGATTCTTGTGTTTCTTGTGGTGCTTGTGCTGGTGCTTGTCCAGTAGGAGCTATTTCAGAAGGAGATGGCAAGTTTGAGATTGATGCAGCTACTTGTATTAGCTGTGGCGCTTGTGCTGGTACTTGTCCAACTGGAGCTATTTCAGAGGAGTAGACACAGGCAATTATATTTATTTAATTCAATTTGTTTTTACATTGATTAGATAAAAAAGGAAGCTTACGCTTCCTTTTTTATTGCTGCATATATTATTATTACTTATTATACCCCGGCACATAGCTATACATTACATTTCCCTCGGCTGCCATATTTGCTTCAAATTCTTCCCTATCTACCTTTATATCTTCCTCCTGTAACGGATCAATATAACGCACTGCAGAGGCATTGAAGCTGGTTACAAGTACATATCCATCTGTATATTTAACTATAAACGGTACATCGCTGCATAGATAGTACAAACCTACATCTATTAAGTTACCAGATAAGTTAACTCCTGTCTTTCCTATGTCCTTGGTAATCTCATCTTCTACATTCGTCTCATCGCCATTTATCTTACTTATATCCATTACCTGACCTTCATAATGAGCCATCATATATATACATGCTTTTAATGTGTCACTGGCTTCTGTTACATTGTATATACCTATATCACTAGCCACTGTATTATAATCATCTAATGTAGATTTTCTCCACAATATCTCTCCATCGCTGCTAGTTACAAGACCTGATATATCATTACCTTCTCTAATAGCTTCTTGAGAGTCTGCATAAGAGCCTACATATACACCATTAGCAAATAGGTAGTACCTCTTATTTTTCTTCTTGCTCTCTAATTCTACTAACTTAGAATTATTATCTATACTCTCTTCAGTTATAACTAATCTAGGCTTAGTTTTTACATATATATTGCTTGGAAATACCATATAGTATTGATTATAATATACTTCAGAGTATTTACTCATAAAGTTAATCTTTGTATCTTTATCCTCTTTGTAGGTTATAAAATCAGAGTCTGTAGCCTCATAGTCTCCTGATGCCGCCTTTACCCTATCTAAAAATACTACATGTCCCTTTACCATTATATCTGTAACAAATGCTCCACTCTTATTATATTCCATAATAAGATTTTTCTTACTATCGCTTATATTAACGGTCTTCATAGGAAATGCTACGCTGCCATCTTTTCGTACCAATATGTCATTTTTAGAAGCTACGCCATATATTAAATCATTATCTACAAATCCAAGAGCTTTAATATTTTCATCGGAAGCTGCATCAAATATAGTAGTCTCCCCTGTATCAAGATTCATAAGAGTTATAGATGTAGTTTCCTCCGGTGTATCTGCATTAGCATATGCCACATATTTCTTATCATCTGACACCGCTATAAGATCTGCTGGCACATTATATGTTATCTCTGTTACTTCCTTTGTATCCAGATCCATACAGCATAGACTATCATCCATATAGTAATACAGATTATTATTATTCATATATATAAGCTTCGATGCATTTTCTTTAAGCATATCATACGGCTTGTCACTGGACATAAAGCTTAATTCCTCTAATCTACTATTCGAAGCACTATATCTATATACTGCTATGCCTAGCTCGCCTTCATGCGCACCTCTATTCATATAACCATATACCGTAAATAATATATTACCTTTCTTATCAAGAGTAATGATATCTATCTCATTGTTAGTATTCATAGTTCTAATATCTGTATATATATCCTGCCAGAAGCCAAATACTTTAGTTATCGTAGTAGAGTCATAGTCGTAATACCATAATTGTCCACCCTCCACAAAAGCTACCTTTTCCTGGTCATCTGTAGCTTTATATTCAAGCTTGTCACCATCTACAATGCCCAGTCTAAATCTATTATTAGTGGTATCTACATTACTTACCTGAAATATCTCTTCTTGCTGTCTATCGTAATCTACTAAATAAATAGTAGATTCATCTACCCATCTTACTCTATAACGCTCTTTTACTAGATAATTTCTGCTGCTTCCATCTATGTTAGAAACTATTACATAGTTAAGCTCTACGCAGGCAAAGTTTGTATCTATCTCCACTATTCTCGGAACAGACTGTGTTATCTTCATAGGAGACATACCTGCCCAAGTTACCGTTTCATAGTTAGAATGTATATCAATAAATGATAGATCTTCATTATTTCCTGTAGAATTTGGCTCTAATTTACCACCTACAGCAGATGCATTGCTACCATCAAATATAGAATTATCAAAGGACATAACTGTATCTAATATCTCCTTTGCGTGCATGGATTTTTCATAGATAATCCTAGTATAGTACTTTGCTATAGTTTTATCATTTTTCTGTAAATCTATAACCAGCATATATTCTTGTGCCTGAACTATATTAGTTCTAAGGGTAATATCTAACTTCTTATATCCGTCCTCTTCTTTAAAGTCTGATATATTATCCTCCTCTACCAAGGAATTATTACTGATAGAACGAAGCTCATATCGCACCGAATCAACCTTCTTTGAATTCTGGTCTATCCATAGTTTTATAGTCTTCTCTTTATCCATTGGCGTAATAGTATCTCTAAGCAGTGTAATATCTACATCATTTATATATCCATTTAGCTGATTAATCTGCACATCCTGATAATTTACATAAACTAGCGGCAAAGTAGGTTGTTCCATCTCTGCCGTCACATTTCCTGCACCTGTATTATTTATTAAATTTACTATTAATACTGTAGATATAAATACTACAATTAATACCAATGTTCTAAATACTTTTTCCTTGTTGTTCATCTTATATACCTCTATGCAAAAGGTTAGTTAAACCTCATTTTTCGTCTATATCTCTTTGTATATCTCTTACATAAGAGGGTTGCATACTCATTATGTATTCTTTATCTCTTTCCATATTAGATTCCAATGCTTCCAATCGTTCTGGTGCCATATACTTATCTAGTCTGTCATTAATATCTTGTAGCATAATTCAATCTCCCTGAAAACATATATACTCATTATATGCAATCCGGGAGATTGTGTGTTACGTATATCTAATCTAGTTTATTAATCACCAAAGGATATACCTAATTGTTTTGCATTATTAACTATACTATCATCTGGGGATACATATTTTAATTTACCTGCACTCTCCTCCATAGGAATAGCCATAACCTCATTATTTCTAATAACTACTAATTTGCCATAGTCTTCTTCCATAATCATCTCTGCTGCCTTAGCGCCAAATCTGCTAGATAGCACTCTATCATATGGGCATGGGCTTCCGCCTCTTTGAGTATGACCCGGAACTGTAACTCTAATCTCCTGACCAGATATATTCTTAATCTTATCTGCTATCTCATATGCTACCGAAGGATATGTTGAGGCTGCTAGTTTAGCCTTTCTCTCCTTCTTAGGTAACGCCGCATCCTCTTTAGATATAGCACCCTCTGCAACTGCAAGGATAGAGAATTTCTTACCTTCCTTCGTTCTCTTATCAAGAGCATCTACTACTTTATTAATGTCATATGGTATCTCTGGAATCAGAATAATATCAGCTCCTCCTGCTATACCTGCATGCAATGTAATCCAGCCTACCTTATGTCCCATAACCTCTACTATAAATACTCTTCCATGAGACTCTGCAGTTGTATGAATACAATCTATACAATCTGTAGCTATATCAACTGCACTTTGGAAGCCGAAGGTCATATCAGTTCCCCATATATCGTTATCAATTGTCTTAGGCAAACCAATTACATTTAGTCCTTCTTCTGATAATAGATTTGCTGTCTTTTGAGAACCATTTCCACCAAGAACGACAAGGCAATCTAACTTTAGCTTCTTATATGTGTCCTTCATAGCCTTTACTTTATCTAAGCCATTTGCATCCGGTTCTCTCATAAGCTTAAAGGGTTGTCTAGAGCTACCTAATATAGTTCCGCCCTTGGTAAGTATTCCCGAGAAATCTGCCGATGTAAGTGTCTTATAATTTCCATACATCAACCCTTTATAGCCCTCAAGGAATCCATATATCTCAACCTTTTCAGAGCAATTACTAAGTCCTTTTACTACGCCTCTCATAGTTGCATTTAGAGCTTGACAATCTCCGCCACTAGTTAACATACCTATTCTCTTCATGTTAGTCACCTTCTCTTTCTTTTATCTATAAAGTAGGATCTGTAGGATCCCAAGTTTGACCTGCTGGTAATATGGCAGAACCTGGTCTGCCTAAAGGTCCTGGATTAGAACTATTATATATAACTACCGTAGTTCCGCTAGGACAATTATCATACAACCATTTACAATCCTCTACTGTAAGTCTAATACATCCATGAGATGCCTGAGTACCTAGCTTGTTGTATTCTTCGGTAAGTAGCGCTCTATTATTAGCAGATGAGTATGGCACCGAATGGAACAATATGTTTCGCACTATCCTAGTACAAAATTGCCCTTGAACTCCTCCAACTAAAGCTCTCCAACGATATTTATCTGTAGTACTAAATGTACCTGTTGGAGTTCCTGTACCCGGAGAACATATCATTGCCTTCACTGGTATAAGACCAGCATATACAGTAACACAGCAAGCCTCTTTATTAACCTCTATGCTATAGCCTCCCACAGAATCCAATGTTCTACATGCATTTGCTGTACTTCCTGGTGCCGCTTGTCCCTTACTAACCAATGTAATCTGCATAGCTTCTGTTCTAGCACATATACCCATAGTTCCCGCTGTAGCACCATTTTTAGCCCAGCCTGACCAACCATATTTTTGTACATGAATTCTATAATATACATCATATAAATCGGCCAACTTTCCTGTTAGGTTTATCTGTATAGCCTCTAGTCGTTTACTCTGGCCTTCTGTTCCAGTTGTACCACCACTAGATACGTAATCCTGCCAGCCAATACCCTGTACATGAGCCCTATAGATTATATCTCCATTACCATCTGGATTTGTTAAGTTAATCTTAAGTGTTTCTAATCTTTTACTCTGCCCCGTTGTTCCTGAAATTATACCTTCTCCTACAGTATCTAGCCAGCCATAGGTCTGTACTTGACTTTGATAGGTAAGTGATGGTTTTTCATCTACTATAGTTCCTCCTATAGGAATTAATTTAATCATTATTGCTTCTAGACGTTTGCTCTCACCTGTCACCCCTGCTGTCCCACCGTTTTTAACCCAGCCTGACCAGCCATAACCTTGTTGGTGTACACAATAATATATGTCATAATATGAAGCTATATCTCCAGATAGATTAAACTCTACAGCCTCTAGTCTCTTGCTCTGACCGATTACTCCTGCCTCTTGTCCACCTGCAACCCAGTCTGACCAACCATAGGTTTGCTGATGCACTCTATAGGTAATATCTCCAGTCTTATCCCCTAGATTATTTAAATTTATTATCAGTGATTCTAGTCTCTTGCTCTGTCCTGTTGTTCCTGCTATGTCTCCATCACTAACATACTCCTGCCAGCCATAATTCTGTCCATGAACACTATAATTTACATCTGGTTCTTCTCCCTCTGCATTAACATACATACAAGGTACATATATCATAAGAATCAATATGGCAACAGATAATATTATATGTATTTTCTTCACTATGCATCCTCCCTCTATATATCTCTTCTTCCCTCTAATGCTCTAAGTAATGTAACCTCATCTATACATTCTAGATCTCCTCCTACTGGAACGCCACTAGCTATACGACTAATTTTGATTCCTGTAGGTTTAACTAATTTACTTATATACATAGCTGTAGTTTCACCTTCTAAGCTGGAATTAGTGGCTATAATAAGTTCTTCTACATCCTCTTGCAAACGCATAATAAGCTCTCTTAGCTTCAAATCTCCCGGTCCTATATCTCTAGAAGGATCTATAGCTCCGTGCAATACATGGTATACACCCTCATATTTACCAGTTCTCTCGTAAGCGGCTAAATCTCTAGGCGTCTCTACTACCATTATTGTCTTATGATCTCTGGCAGACGAGGCACATATAGGACATAGCTCCTTATCTGTAAGTGTATAACAACAACTACAGTATCTGATATTAGTTTTGGCATCCACTATAGACTGAGCAAGGCTTTTAACCTGATCCTCTGGCATATTAATAATGTGAAATGCTAGACGTTGAGCCGACTTATTTCCTATGCCCGGCAATCTGCCAATCTGTTCTATTAAATTAGATATTTCGTTGCTATAAGTATACATTAGAAAGGCATTCCTCCAAGGCCACCCATACCACCTGTAATCTTAGCCATACGTGCCGAAGAATCTTCTTCTTGAGCTCTAAGAGCCTCATTAGTGGCAGCCATAATTAAATCCTCCAACATCTCTATATCATCTGGATCTACTACTTCTTCCTTTAAAGAAACGGACACTACTTCTTTCTTACCAGATACCTTAACTGTAACTACTCCACCACCTGCTGAAGCTTCATATTCCTGTTCCTCAAGCTCCTTTGTAGTCTCTTCCATCTGCTTTTGCATCTTCTGTGCCTGCTTCATCAAATTGTTCATATTGCCAGGCATTGCTCCTCCACCTGGAAATCCACCTCTTTTTGCCATTACCTATATCCTCCTAAATTAATTTTTATATTCTACATTATCCATACCTGCTGGTATGATATTTGTATCTACTTTTTTATTTGCCTGAGTAATACGAAGTCGATATATAAGCTTATATCTATTACTCAAAGCCTTTACTATAGTCTGGGTATGCTCCTTGTTTTTCTCATCATTAGCAAATAGCATAGAATCTAAATATATCCCTAGAACCTCACCCTGTTCTCCTTCAGCCTTCATATAACTAGTGTTTTCTCCAGCTATACCCTTCTTAAGAACTGCAGCTATAGACTTAGCTGTTATATCATCCATACTCTCTAGAAATGAAACCATATCGCTTGGTTTAGATATCAGCTTAGCTACTTCTTCGCCTCCAGCCTTAGGCAATACTACCTCTGGCTCTGCTTGTTTTTCCTGCGCATAGGTGACTACTGGTTTTATGTGAGACATCTCTTCTAGCTTAGATTCCACATCCTGTTCTAACGCTTTTATCCTATCAGATAATGCATCATAATTATTATCCATCTCTGGTATACATAATTTAATAACTGCCATCTCTAGCAAAACCCTCTTAGATGTAGCATATTTGATATTATTACTCAGCTCAGAAAATACTCTAATGTATCTCATAAGAGATTCCATATCCACCGTATTGCTTATATCTGTTACTACTTTTATATTCTCCTCTGACATATCCAGATTCTCTACATCATCTGAGGAGGCTTTCACTAACAATACATTTCGCATATACCAGGTAAAGTCTGTAATGAACTGGCCTAGCTCTCTACCTTGCCACACTATATCATCTATAACCTCTATAGCCTTCATAGTATCTCTATCTATAATGCTAGTTAATAGTCGGGTTAATACTTCTATATCAACTATACCTAGAACCTCTATAACTCTGTCATAGGTAAGTATCTCGCCAAAATGAAAGGATATACACTGCTCTAACAGACTAAGTCCGTCACGCATAGAGCCATCCGCTGCCTTCGCTATATACCTAATAGCCTTATCCTCTACCTCTAGTCCTTCTCTATCCATTAACTCTTTTAATCTATCAGCTATGGTCTCAAGGGAAATTCTCTTAAAATCATATTTTTGGCATCTAGACACTATAGTAATCGGAATCTTATGTGACTCTGTAGTGGCCAATATAAATATAACATATGATGGCGGTTCCTCCAGCGTCTTAAGGAGTGCATTAAAGGCACCTATAGAAAGCATATGCACCTCATCTATTATATAAACTCTGTATTTACCATCTGTTGGCGAATACTGTACTTCATCTCTTATATCTCTGATACTATCTACACCATTATTAGATGCTGCATCTATCTCTTTTACATTAATGTAATTACCTGCATTTATACTCTTACAGGTTTCACACTCATTACATGGACTTCCATCTTCTAAAGGATGTTCACAGTTCACTGCCTTGGCAAACAATTTAGCAATAGTTGTTTTACCTGTTCCTCTAGTTCCACAAAATAAATATGCATGACCTATTCTGTCATGTTTTATCTGATTCATTAATGTAGTAACTATATGTTCTTGTCCTTTTACTTCACCAAATTCATTTGGACGCCATTTCCTATATAATGTAACATATGACATAACTACACTTCCTCATCTATAATCAATCTCTAGGTTTCCACTCTACTTCTTATATCTAAATCTAAATATCTGGTCTAACATCCTAAGGGTTTTAAAATTACCTTTAGCAGTAATCTCGCCAGCCATAAATCCCTTCTGGAAGGTCATACTGCCTTTTATAATCTGACGAAGCATCTTAACCGGACACTTCATAACCACATCCGCTTCCATATCATCACTATAATAACAATCCACCTTATCTGGTGACGCCTTAATAGTTATAGACTTATTTAGATCTGGAACTATAATAACATATGAAGCCGTAAAATCTGGCTCGGAATAATAATTATCCATAAACTCATCTAAGAATTCATCTTTAATACCATTATCTACTGCCTTATCATCTGTACCTAGCATCTCTTTAAATTTAGCTGCTAATTCTTCTATATCCTTTTTCTGCTTCTTTACATATCCATCATCTGACACAAATTTGGATAACTGCTCTGACTCTTGAGGTGTAAGGTCTACAGTCCTAGTCTTTAATATATTTTCTTTTACAGCACTATTACTAGTTGGCAAATTAGTATATCTCTGGTTAATAGCCCTATAGAAAGACTCTGCCTTCTTTTCCATAATAGCACCATAAGCTACATTTGCCTCAAACTCAGCGTGATTCTCTACATATGCTGCAAGACCTTGAAAGGGTATACCACCAAGCATCTCCCACGCTTTAATAATAGTAAGCTCTGCATCCTTTTCGCCATACGTAGTAGCCATAACTACTGGAAGCATATAAATCTCAGATATCTTTGACTTATCTCCATACTGCCAACACATATCCAAAAATTGCTGCATCAATCCTCCTATACCAAACCATTCCACTGATGCTGCAAGAATAATTCCATCTGCATCCTTAAGAGTAGTTGGTAATGTAGCTATAGCATTCTTATCTTTATATAAATCGTATCGAACTACATCAACTCTAAGTTCCTCTAATACACTTGTAATCTTGGAGATAGCATATAATGTAGGGTCATCTATAAGCCCTCTGCCACCATAATATATATTAACCTTCACCGTCGTCACCTCTTTTTTTACATTCCATTATATTATAGTCGATAGGGGCATTAAATACAAGGAAAAAGAGTGTAAGGGAAAGCTCATAAAACTTAAGATTTTACTATCTTATATTCTACATTTCCAAAGGATAATACATCCTTATTAGTAACCATAACAGCTAATTCCTCATCCACTCTACAATCATTAATATAGGTGCCATTGGTAGAGCTGCAATCTACTATATACCAATTCCCCAACTGAAAGAACATATTTGCATGAGTCCTGCTAACTCCTGCATCCGATAAGACTATATCATTTTCTTTGCTGCTTCCTATCATTACATTATCACTAGCTGCATCATAGCATACTCCTCCTACCACTGCCTCCAAGACTAATTTCACTATATCTATTGCAGCTTGATTCAGGATGGTGGTAGCTTCTATATCTGTAAGCATAGTGGTAGCCTCTTGACCCACTATAATAATCTCCTCTGATTTACTGCTATAAGCAGCTTGATTCACCTCATTAGGTTGTTTTCCCCTAGACTTTTCCCGCTCATTCTCTTCTCTTATATATTCCTCCATAGCAAGCTCTGCTTCATCCTTTTTCCTACCCGAAGCTCCCGAAGTAGCATATAGATATATGGTAATACCAAGCAATATAATAAGTACTACCGCTATCTTATAATATACCGATAATATGTGGCCACTGGCTAGATTTATTCCTATATATATTAAGGCTAGCAGATTTAAAGCTATAGCACCTATATATAATAATTTATAAGTGGGCACCTTTTTCTCGGCAATCGTTCCCTCATCCTCCTCCGCCTCAGTCTCATACTGATGTTCACCTTTAGACTCTATAGCTTTACCTAATGCTAATGATTTACTGACTAGCTTTTCTTCAGCTTCTACTCTACCTTCCAAACATCCTTTCTCTCTATCCTTCCCCACATATATCGCCATATCTTCTACGGAAAAATCTCCAGTAGATACCTTCTCATATAAACTATGAATTAACTCCATAGTCATTATATCCTTGCTATTTATGTACTTTAGTAAGCCCTCTACAAAATTCCTAAGATTGTCAATCGCCTTCCCACTGCCACAATACCCATAACAAAAATAGGCTTTTCCATCGCTATCAGATATATATATATCTTCATACTTTAAGGAAATATTATCTATATTAATCAGATAGGCTTCTACTTCTCTATACATATTATATATATCCAATAACCACCCTTTTATATTGTCATAATTTACAGTCTCACTTCTTAACAATTGTTGCAAAGAATGTTTACCATTTATATTATAAGCATATGCCATATATCCCTCATAACTTTGCAGATTAAATTCTAACAGCCCCTCCAGATTATTATTTATCAGCATCTGCACCTCGTAACCCTTTACATATACATTATCACTTACCATAACCCAGTAATTATTTAGTCCCTCTCTACGATAAAATTTCTTCAAGAATCTGCCACTCCCTTAATCTCTCATACACATTATTTTTTCTAACTACAACTCTATGACTGGCAACCAATGGTTTAGAGGTATATATAACCCCTATATGATTGCTATTACTACCCTTTACTATTATCTCGTCTCCACTAACAGTTATGCACTCTATGCTAGAATTCCCATAGATATCCGAAGATGCCTCTATCTCAATATCTTTATCATAAGCAGCCCTATGAAATGCAGCGGCTTCCATATTGTATCTAAGCCCGCCTTCCTCAACTAGAGCCACCATCATCCTTATAAGCATAAATATAATTAACACTACTATAGGCATAATAATAACCGCCTCTATAATAGTCGAGCCTTTATTACCTAATTTCCACATCTAGAACACTCTCCCATTCCTCTTACATCATCAAGCTTCACTCTGCTTATGCTTCGTTTCAATCCACTACACCCACGGCTATAATGATAAGCATCACCATATTCACAGGCATATACCTCTCCATTATAATTGCCTTCATCCCCACATAATCTACAGGGGACAAGATGGCTATAGCTGCCCTTAAGCGAAGCCTTGGATATATTAGATACCTTTAAACTAATATGACTACAATCTCTACTTCTATGGTATACCTCCCCATTTTCTGCCACATATACATACTCCACCTTTTCATCTTCGTAGCAATAACCTGTATATGCCTTTTGCCTTACTCTAGAACAGAGCTTTACTTTAAATTCCTTTATTAGAGGTGCATCTATAACCATATTGTAATTCAGTCTTATGTCTATATAATCTTCATCTGTTATGTAGGTCGATCCAATATAGGATATACCATCTACACCACCCTCTACATATTCCTCTACATAAGCTGTATCCCCTATATACTCTTTCATCTTCGTCTTTGCCATACCATTACCTATGACCATATTACCTATACCTGTTTTATCCGTATTAGCTATACCTATCTTATCCATAGGATACGCCCTCTCCGCTATATAATCCGCTGTTTCCATCATAGCTACATATATCTGTTCCTCTGCAATAAACATACGTCCCATATGAAATATTGCAAGAAACGCAAATATGAATATAGGTACAACTAAGGTTGCTTCTACGGTCATACTTCCTCTGTTATCTCCAGAGATGCTATGTAATACACTTTTGCCTATATGTGCCCGTACCTGGAGAGATTCGTTTATTTTTTTATAATTTTTATATATACCATTAGTACAAAAGTGCATTGCATATCACCCCTTAATAGCTTCTGCTTTCTTCAAAAAAGCACCTGTAGTTACTGTTATCTATGGAGGTGGTAAACATAGGTTTAAAGGATATTTCTCCTTCAATTTCTACTCCATAAGCACAATTTTCTATCTCAAAATCCTCTTCAATTAGCTTTATATTCATTTCCATAATATCTAGCATTCGATAATATTTTTTATCCTTATCCATATCTAACAACAGCATTCCTAATAAATAGTCCTCATAATATAGCTTATCTACTGCTTCACCCTTCATAATATCCTTGACATCATCTAATGCATCTATATAAGCCCATGCATATAAAATTATATTCTGATAGGTTTCTATAGCACCCTCTGTTGTAGTCAGAATCCCTATTGCCCCTGCCGCTACAAGAGCTGCTGTCTTCTTCTTTTCATCCTTCATAACCTTAGCAACGCATATAGGATATCTAATTAAAAGCAGCCTGTTAGCAACACTTTCCAAATTAGCATAATCATCATCTTTACCTGCAACTATGTATTCCATTTCATATTTCAATCTGCAGTCCTCATCTAGTTCATGTCCCAATCTGCTAAAACAGCTTAGTACATACATATATGCACACATTTCATCTGCAGCCACATTTTCTATATGGTTATCTCTATTAAGCACCTGATTAATATTCTCATTATTTTCAAAGGTAGTATCTATAGTCATATCCTCTTCTAGATAATTCTTGGTGTTAGAGGGCAACCCCATAATTTCTATTTTTTCTTTAGAGGGTGACACCTCTTTAGGCAGCACATAGCTTAACAATCCATTTTTTGTATTTGCTTTTATGGCTTCCCTAGGATCTATAGCTTTCTCGTCCTGATTATCCGCAGCTGTTAGTTCTTTAACCTTAGAGGTCTCACTACTAGCTTCTCCGCTAACTCCTTTAGATACCCTGTCAATTAATAGCTCACTGCTATCTACCAATCCAACAGTTTTGCTATATACTTCTATCTGTTGCTTAAATACCTGTAAATCCTCATCACAAAGCTTCACAGTATCCCCTAAGGCTACATCTTCTATATTGTAATCATAGAAATTACCTCCTAGCCCTACTACACTAGTCAATCCATTATTATTAAGATTATACTCTAGGTATTCTTCTGCCTTTTCTTCTAAGTAAGCTTCTCCTCTCCCGCCATAATCCACGTCTAACACCAATATATGATATCTTCTAAAAAGCTCACTATTATAATCAGCCATAATACTATTGGCTGCACATTTAGCAGATATATTTGCCTTACTTCGTGCAATATATACTCTGACTCCTTCTAATGCCGCAATACTTACTAACAACATAGCAGACATACTAAGACACAAAAATACCGTTATCTGGCCTTTATTATTTAACCTCATTACTTCCTCCTATGAAATGTATCTTTGGCAATACAAATTAACATATTACCAAAGATGCATATTTGCCTAATATACCTTCTTGGCACTCTTGTTAATAGACTTCCATATATTTTCAACTAACTCTGTAATCTGTTCTTGAAAAATAATTACGATAGCTATTAATACAACGATGATTAATATAACCTCCACAACTCCCATAGCATCTTCTTCCCGCCAGAATTTCTTTAGATAGTTCATCCTTCTCACCTCCTTTACAGGCTAAGCATAGCCGGAATCATAATTATAACCATAACTATAGCCATCTGAAGCACCATAGGAATAAGTAGCTTTGTTCCCACCTCTTCTCCCAGCTTCTTAGCTAGTTCTTTCCGGTTATTAAATGCCACCATTTCCTCTTCTTCTAGCTTAGCTAATAACCCTACCGAACTACGTTTTATATTTTGTACAATCATAGTTACTAATTTTAAATATGCTGGCAAACCTATTCGCCTGCCCATATTGTAATAGGCTGTTACCTCACCTACACCTGTCTTCATCTCATGCAATGTTATAACTAATTCCTCATACAGATAGTTATAGTAGGTCTCTTCTTTTTTTCTTCTATATTCATATTCCTCCGCTAGCTTATATACTATTTTCTTCATGGATAATCCTGCACCCAGCAATAGCACCAGCTTATTCACAAAATTAGGATATTCCTTTAACAGCTGTATATCTCTAATCTTATTTTTAGACTTTATTTCTTCTAAATCCTTTGTCCATAGTAATATAGCTACTACAATTCCTAATACACCTATATACAGCCATGCTTTCTCCCATTTGTCCGGGATGTAGAGCTGTATTCCATCCATATTGCTGGCTATATTTATTTCTTTTTCATATGGATGATTTTCTAACAGCTCGTGTATGGCTTGTTGAAGCTTGTATCTATCTGTTTTCTCTTCCTTACTAGGAACAATGGTTATATCATAGGTATATTCACAGAGTTTATCCTCATAAAAGACCTCCGCTGTTACGTATGTATTTATAGCCTCCTTTATGTTTTCATTATGAATGGTTCCATCCCTATCTACAATTTCATAGTTTCCACATTTCCAGTTTATATATATCCCTGGATACTCTGTATCCTCCGTTAAATTTAATGATTTCTCCACCTTATCGAGTGCTTCATTTTCTCCGATAAGCTTAGTCCTTATCCCCTCCTCAAGCTTAGTCACAATATCCTGTAATTCCTTCTGGTTATACATTACGGGTGATACCTCTATCTTTAACTCTTCTTTATCTTTATCTGCGTATAGTATTACTTCTTCTTTATCATCTCCATAATCTGGTCGTGATAGTATTATGTCTTTTTTTGTTTTTGTGAATTTGAATAGAACAAATGAAATTGCAATAACTAGAGTAATTACAATTATTAGAATACTTCTGGATATCTCTTTAATATAATATGTCTTTAATGCTTTCTCTAAATCCTTACCAAATAACATATCTGCTTTTCTTATGTTATCTCTCACTTTATCTTCTTTTAGCAAACCAATATTTCTTAATAATCTATATATTTTCCTACTGATTTGCTCTATTATGTTCCTCATAGCTATACCTCTATGGCTATAAGCTTTTGCGCCCACATATTAGTAGCCAAGGTTAATATCAGGCAAACAGCCATCACTCCTATACCCATAGGATTGTGATATAGCACCGACATATAGGGACCATTACTTAATCTTATATATAAAACTATAAGAAAAGGCATAACACTCATAATTTTTTGTTCTAGCACCTTGCCTGCCATAAGTGTGTCTATCTCTTTGGCAACTCCTATCTTATCGCTTATATTTTCCACCGTCTTACTAATTATCTTTATAGTATCTCCTCCTGTCTTCTTTGCTACTTTTATTACCTCTGAAAAGTTATATACGTCCTCTAGTCCACACCTATCTGCGAAATCCGATATAAGTCCTTCTATTGGTATACTGTTATCAATTCCCCTAACTATAATTTTTAATTCTTCCTCTATATAACTACCACTAGGATATATTAACCGTATATCTTTTCTTGCATTTCTAAAAGCATTCTCCATAGAATATCCCGCATTCAAGCCACTAGCTACAAAATTAATCATCTCCCTAAATTCCAGGTTCAATCTGGCTAACCGCTTATTTTTCTTTTCCTTTAGATGAGCTTTTATTGTAAATATAATTATAGGACTAATAAATATAGCCATAACCAAAGAATCAAAGAATAAATAGCTGATAAAACATATGGTTATCCCATATTTAAGTATATTAATTATCCACTCACTTTTGGTATACCTATATACTCTATAATCCGTTTCCATATCCTTCACATATAATCCATCATCACAGTAAATGATTAGATTAGCTCCCTTCTATCGACTTCTCCTCGTATATACATATCATATAGCCCACTACTTACCAGCTTGTCTGTATAAACCAGATCATTTTCCTTTACTAAGGAGCCTGCAACCCCATTACCCACACTTTCCTCTTCGCAGAAAATGTATAACGGATTTAGCTCTATATTCTCCCCTTTCATACCTAACACCTCCACTATCTCTAATACCTTACGACTTTTATCCCTTAATCTGCCTAGGTGAATTATTATATCCACTGCCGAGGCTATCTGCTGCCTAATAGCCATAAGTGGCATATCCACCGCCATTAATACCATAGTCTCTAATCTAGTTAGCATATCCTTACTAGAATTTGCGTGTCCCGTACTTATACTTCCATCGTGTCCTGTATTCATAGCAGAT
>CAZOUU010000004.1:0-8255 GCA_964583045.1 uncultured Lachnospiraceae bacterium
TTCAAAAAAATTTCAATTTTTTTACTTTTTTTTATCCATAAAATATGGATTAACTACTTGTGTCTTAGACATAGTTTTATAATAATTACTAGCTACCTCATTAGACGTCTTCATCTGTTTTATCTCTTTCTTTCTAACAGAGAATGCCACCTCTAGCTTCGACTTATTACGCTGCTCTAAGGTACTTATCTCTACCCCTACGTCTGTGCAGCCCTTTATAATACTCTGCATCCTACCTATCTCACTACGATACTTGTCCTTATTCTTTATAATTTCACTACGTATATGACCATAGGCAGCGTCAAAACCAAAGTCTAGCTTATTAAGTTCTTCAATAAGCACTTCCTTACGAGTTAATGTGTCCTCTAATCCATCTTCATCTAGACTATCACCATTAGCTATAACCTCTTGTTCTTTAGTAATAGCTAATATATCCTTCATAACTCTCTCTTTACTGCTTAATGTATCTAATAGTATGTGTACATAGTTCTCAGTATTTGTCATATAATCTCCTACCTATATCCTTGGGTCCTTTGCTGTCTTCATGACTTCCTTCCATACATTACGTATGTCTCTTAACTGCTCTATCACATCATCTAATATCTCTTCATCCTTCTTTACATTAGCTTGAACCATCTGATTAAATATATAAGTATATATTACATCAAAATCTTCCGCTACCGGATAATCATGATTAAGAGTAGTCTGTAATTCTACTATAATTCGACGAGCCTTTTGAATATTAGTATTAATCTTTTCATAATCCTTATTCTCAAAGCCTGTCTTTGCTATATTACAGAACTTTATAGCACCTTCGTATAACATAAGTGTAAGCTCTGCTGGTGTAGCCGATGCTACCTTGTTATTACCATATACTGCTGTCGCGTTATTGTATGTCATATAGTTTCTCCTTTATCCATCTATTATTAAAATGAATATGTATTCTATCAGCTACCCATAAGTTGAGATATATATGATTGCTGATTATTAAGCTTTGACATGGCACTCTCCATACTGGCAAACTGGGAATAATATCTATCTTCTTCGGCAGTAAGCTTTTCTTTCATTTTCTTTATCTTATCATCATAATCTGATATCTCATTATCATAACCTACATTCTCATAGAAGGTTAATACACTACTAAGTTCAGTCTTACTCATGGCTTTCTGGAAATTAGTGTACATCTCACCGCCTAGAGTAGTAAGTGTCTTCATAACTGCCTCTGGATTAGATAATATAGCTGCACGAAGCTTATCCTCCTGCTCACTATAATCTGCATCTGTTGCATCACCTAATATATGTAACTGTCCATACTCTGTATATACACCTGTAGTTATACCTAGAGAAGATAACCCATATGTAGATGTAGTTCCATCAGAATTAGTTACTGTAGCGGACTTATTGAGAGTAGTTCTCATAGAAGATAATAAACCAGATATAGTATCATCTCTTCTAAGAACAGAATCCTTTATAACCTTCTCCCACTTCTCTATCTGCTCATCAGACATATCCTTCTTCTCATCATCTGTAAGAGGTTCATAGTCCTTAACTCTAGCTGCATTATATGATGTATTCATACCACTAATAAGCGAATTATAATCTGATACAAACTTCTTAACTGCATTATATACTGCATCCACATCTGTCTCTACTGATATACTCATAGGACTATCTTTTCTAACCACATTGCCCGAAGCATCTGTAATCTCCGTATATGTCACATCCTGAGCTGTAAACTCTAATCCGTTAATACTATATGTATTAGATGCCTGTTCATACTCTACTCCATTGTATGTAACTATGGCATTCTGTCCTTCTTGTTTACTTGCGCCTGGTCCTTCTAAACCTAGAGTAGTAAGTGCATTGGCATCTGAAGATGTAATAGTAAAATTATTATCTAAACCTGTACCTGAACTTACATAAAATCTGCCTTGTACGCTATCATAATTAGCAGATACTCCCATCTTAGAAAATTCTGCTGCCAATCCTGCTAATGTAGTAGTCTTACCTACTGTATAAGATGTATCCTTACCATTAATAGATACTGTAAATGTAGTGCCCTCTGCTATACCCATCTCTTGTAACTTAGTGCTAGAAGATACTGCTACTGGGTCTTCTGATACATTCTTCACATAAAATACACCTGATGTAGATTTTGTACTATTAGTATCTGACTCTGCAAGGCTTTCTATAGATAAATCCCCGGTTAAGCCTAACGCCTTCTTACTAATATCATCTCCACCTTTTAATGTATAGATAGTTCCATCTATATATGATGCTGCTCCTTCTGATGTATCCGGATTAGCTACTGCACTGGTATTAGCAAATTGTAATCCACCGCTAGTGGCATTATAACTAACTGTCATCTTAATGCCTGCTGCCTGTAAATCATCATTCATATTACTAATAGCATCTGCTATAGTACTCTGACCATCTTCTAATCTAGCTGTAATAGTATTAGTCACATCATTACCATCTTCACCTTTATAGGTTATATCATATGAAGAGCCTATAAATGCTGATGCATCTCCATTAGCCTTTACCAAATCACTAACTGCGGTACTAGCATCTACCGGAGCATCATAAGTAATCTTATTATAAGAATTACCACTTATCTTAGCTCCTGTAAGGTACGAAGCCTTAGCTAACTGATTAATAGATAATGTGTGCGTACCATTAACTGCACCACTGCTAGCTGAAAATGTAGCCTTACCTTCCACATTGCTAGTAACCTTTTTGCTCTTATAGGTACCTACTGATTTAAGTTTGGATAATGAACCTTTATAAAAATCCATTAATTTTGTATTTAAAGTAGACCAGGCTTCTTTTTTCCATTTAACTAAAGTCTGATCCTTTTTTACTTCATCTATCTGTTTAGTACGTGCTTCAACTAATTGACTAATGATAGTCTCTGTATCTAGTCCTGACACTAATCCTGTCATACGTATAGCCATAACTATTCCTCCTATCTCTTCTCGTCAACTAGAAAGCCTGCTAGCTCCCATGCTTTTGCTACCATATCTAGAGCCTTTTCTGGTGGTATCTCTCTAATTACATCTCCTGTATCCTGATCAAATAACTTAATACTAATACGGTGTGTCTCCTCATGATATGAGTATTTGCATTCTGTACGAGTCGGTCTAATCTTACTATTAACTTCATTAATAGCTGCTTTAATCTTCTCTGGAGATACTTCCTGTATAGGTGTACCCTCTGTCTCTTCTGAATTCTGTTGAGATTCAGAGCCAGAATACTCTCTCTCTGCGGATACAGTATCCTTTCTCTCTACCTTAATCTGTGGTGCCTGACCTTCACTGGCTGTTGCTGCATTATCTACCTTAGTTGTTGCTCCTCCATTACCAGCCATAGCATTCATTACGCCACTACTGCTTACTCTTTCAATTGCCATAACTTGTCACCTCCATGTGATCATTAAATAATATTCCTCTTCTTGTTAATATACCTAAAACATATAATTTGTTACTGTTAGTATCGTCATATACCAAAACAGAGTTTATAGTATCTTATGAACTATTTGAATAATTGCTTTAAATTCTCAGCCGCTCCATCTTGAGATGCCGCCTCTTTATTAGCTTCTGTAATCTGTACATATAATTCTTTTCTATATATAGGCACTGACTTAGGGGCTTGAATACCTATCTTAGCCTGGTCTCCCTTAATCTCTAATACAGTTATCTCTATGTCATTGCCAATCATAACTGACTCACCGCTTTTTCTCGACAAAGCTAACATACTATTCACCCGCCTTCTGTTTCATCTGTTCTACAGCTTCATATACATTAAATTTAATCTGATAATCATCATTCTCTACTATAATCTGTCCACCTTTTCTAGTCTTAGCATTAATAATAAATGGTGCCTTCATATTTGCAGTCATCTTAGTAATATCCGATGGTACTGTAAGCGCTAATAACACTAACATATCCTCTCCATCTGGACTATCAATTGGCTTTAATAATTCATCCTCTATCATAGGATTATATGCAGCCATAATATATAACGGATCCACTATAGGTAATGCAAGTAATGGCTCCTCCATAGATTGTAACCAACTGATTCCTGATTCATAACCCTTTTCCAAATCATATATAATAGTGAATTTTCTTAAATCTGGAAAACCTATAATACCATTAGGGAAATCTAATAGCTTATCCTCCCCTATATCTATCGTGCCAAAATACTTAGTCTCTGCTATCATATGCTCTTCTCCTTTACTATACAAATACCTATGCTAATTATACACCTCTATAGATAATCAAGCAATGTCTTCTGAATTACGTTACTAGTAGCTGCAAGGGCTAGATTGTAGGCCTGTTCTGCCTCATTAAACTCTAAGATAGCCTCTTCTGTCTCTACTTTTTCATTGTCATTCATTAAATCTTTAAAACTGTTATATTGCTCTGTTACTCTAGTACTTATAAGCTCTAACTTATTAATTCTAGTTGCCACCTTAGACTGCTCCGCTGTTACACTATCCATGTATCCTGTAAATAATGTAATACCACTGCCAAATAACTTCTGCATATTCTCACTCTTTATGGCATATTCTGTATCAGCATCTTTAATCAACTGATTTATTCTATCTGTAGCTGCACTGTTATTAGCATATTGTGGATCTGATAACATATCCTTTAATTTACTCTTAATAGCCTCTATATCTGCTACATCCTTAACTGCTGCTGCTAAATCATCTATAGAATTACCTATGTTATGGGTAATTACATTTTTACCCTCTGCATTAACCTTTATGCTCTGACTAAAATTAACTTCATAATTTATGCTTTGTGGGTCATTAGCTGTATCAAACGCTGTAGATTTAACCGAACCATCTGCTTGAGTCTCATATTTAGTACATTCAAAATAATGCTCTGGTCTTAACTCATTTACTTCAAAATCACTCTTGTTATAAGTGACTTGTATTAAATCTGTAGAATTACCTGCTGCTGCCGCTGCGCTAGATACCGTCTGCAATGCTGCGTAAGTATTCTTTCCAAATACTAATTCTCCAGTCTCTGGAATAAAGTTAACATCATCATCCCCTACAGTATAATAGCTCTCAGACTCTGTATCTGCTTTTACTGTAGGTGTAATAGTAGTTCCATTAATCTTAATAGACAAGTCCGCTGCTGATGTATAATCTAAATTGTCATAAGCTAGCTTTAGTCTATAAGCACTAGATTCTGTAGGAGCAGTGTATGTGGTAACACCACTTGCTATACTAGCTAAATTTCCTGCATCTATTCCATTGTTAACTGTGTTTTTAACAGTTATATCATCTATAGATAGCGCTTCATTAATAGAATATTTAATATTCTGTGTACTTGCTTCACTATCAAATATAATATTAGTGCTGGTTTTATATCCAGAATATATATATCTACCTGCATATGTAGTACTACCTTCAGTATTAATCATCTCTTTTAGATATTCTAAGGAGTCTATAACTGCACTTCTATCACTTGTACTAAATGTATCTGTAGAACCCTGTGTACAGAAATCTATAGCACCCTTTAGCTGATTAACGATATTAGTTATAGAAGATTGTGTACAATCCAACCAGTTATTTGCATCCTTAATATTTTTTTCCTTATACTGAGACAGCTGGCTAACTGTAGTTCTAAGCTTTAGAGCTCTTACTGCTATAACGGGATCTTCAGATGGTCTAAGTATCTTCATTCCTGTAGTCATCTGATCATATTTGGTACTAGATTCCTTCATACTCTTTTGCATATTTCTAAGTGTTGTATTTGTTACCATTTGATTAGTTATTCTCATACCCTAGACCTCCTATACAGCCGTTCCATTAATCAATTTGTCATACACTTCATCTAATACTGATATAACCTGACATGCTAGATTATATCCTTTTTGTAATGTAATGAGGTTAGATGATTCTTCGTTTGAATCCACACTAGATATAGACATTCTCTGTTGATCAATTACATTTACTATATCATCTTGATTCTTTGCAAATAAACCTGTCTTGTTAGTATCAACAGATAAAGAAGTAGTCATAGATTCTATAAATTGGCTACCTGTTCCTTCCTTAAACATCTTACTGTCTGATAAACCTGCTATCAATCTATCTAATATATCTGTCTTCTCGTTGTTGCCTTCATCTACATCCTGTTTAATAGCTACAACTAACTTATTTATATCCTTTTCTATCGCTGAATTAACTCCCCAGTTAAGAGCCGTTAATCTATAATATGTATCTGTGCCATTATTTATAAGTCCCGCTCCTGTGCTAAATTCATAATCTGTACCAGTAGGACTAGTTGTAGAAAATAAATCCAATCCTTGATTTCCATCACTATCTACACCGGCTGCATCTGAATGTATATCATTCATATACCTAGAAAATGTTCTAACAAACTCATTAAGCTCTGCCATATAATATGGTACACCCTTAAAGGATATAGAATCTCCAATGCCTACTTTTTTGCCAGCATTTTCCATAGGGTCAAGCTCTGCCGGTATCTCTTTTCCTGTCTCATCTAGAGTGGTTAAATTAGAAAATGTAAAACCACTGATATTACCATCTGCATCAGCATTAGCGCTCCACCCATCATAGTAATATAATTTGCTGTTAATAGTAATACAGCCTTTATCTGCTATATTAAGCTTATTTATATCTACTGCATCAGTGCTAATCATAACGCTGTTCCCTTTGCCAGTAGTTGTATTTATATTACCTACGCCTAACACACTTCCTGATATTGATTCGGCGTTATTTCCATCTCTTACTTCGAATAAGCCCTTTAATTTTCCAGATAAATTACCATTATTAAGGTCAAATTTGTTACCTATAGTATCATTAAGTCCTGCCCAATATACATCATATAACCCATCTACATCGTTCTGATTAACCTTTTCATTTCTTGGTATACACGTTAACTTATTATAGCCCATATCATCTACCAATACATGACCATTTATACTTACCGTATATTTACTAGCTCCTGACTCCACCGCGTCCTTACCTGTACCAAAATTAATAGATTCCTCTACTACATTTACATTTACTATCTCTGATAGCTTATCAACTACCAAGGCTCTCTGGTCTCTAAGGTCATTAGCATTTCCACCTCTAACCTCTATATTGATTATCTGCTCCGTCAAAGAATATACCTGTTTACCTAAGGAATTAATCTTATCTACATATAACGCGATTTCATCATTAGCACTTTCTTGTGTGCTCTGTAAATTATCTGCTGTTTCATTTATAAAATCAGTCATATTATTAAGAGCTTGTAAAAATTCCGTTCTAGTAGTTGGATTATATGGATCTTTGGCTACCTCTTGTATAGAATCTGATATATTAGTAAACAAGCTAGTATACCCCGATTCTGACTGCATCTCGTTTAGGTAATTTTCTATCTCTAATAAATATGTATTCTTAGTATTGTATTCTGCATAATGAGACATACTATTACGATATTTAGTATCATAATATGCATCTCTTATCTGTGTAACTCCTTGAACACTAACTCCTGTTCCCTGCATACCAACGGAGCTGTTAAGTCGTATAGCATCCGCTGCCCGAGATAAAACCTGTTGTCTGGAGTATCCTTTGGTCTTTTGATTGGCTACATTATGTGCCGTTGTATTAAGAGCGGACTGAAAATATGTAAGTCCTGAGCCTCCTGTATTAAGTCCTAAAAATGTAGATGGCATATCATTCACTTCCTTCTATAATGGATAATCATCCAAGCTTATTAATAATAGTTTCTAGCATCTCTGACACTACTGTAATGTATCTAGAGGATGCATTATATGCATGTTGAAATTTGATAAGGTTGGATAACTCTTCGTCTGAAGATACTCCAACGACCTGCTGCCTTTGTGCATTTATCTCATTCACTGTATTGTTCTGAGTATTTGCTATTTTATTGTAGGTATAACCTTTATTTGCAAAATCCTCTATCATAGTTGCATAATACTCAGTAAATGTATTGTTAATTAATGTATTAGGATTAAGTGTGGCAAAGTCGCTCTGCCACAATTGTAGTAATTCATTAGTAATCTCCTGATATTCCCCGCCGTCTTTGCTATTAATAGGCAACAAGCTTGGATTAGATAATAGCTCTTGATTAACCTGTAGGTTTCCAAGTGTATATAAAGAGGTCTTATCTATCATTCTATCTCCTGTAACGGGATCCGTTGTATATGTATCCTCTTTGTTATATTCTTTAACTGTCATAGTAGCTACAGTCCCGTCTTCCTGTAGTACG
>CAZOUU010000004.1:8265-18077 GCA_964583045.1 uncultured Lachnospiraceae bacterium
GTTCTATCTGTATATCTAGATACACCATTTCTAGTAAATAGTTCTGTACCTTGTATAGTATCATTACCACTTCCTAGCCCAACGCCTGCTTTTTCTTCATCAAGCACTGTCATCTTAGTTCCGTCTGACAATGTAATCTCCTTATTTGGAGACAATATGTCGTTAATTCCTGTTACCATACCATGTATAAGCTGGTCAAATGTAGCTATTATATTAGCTACTGCATATGGCTCAACTGTATTATTATACGTATATGTATCTGCTTCATACTGTTGTATATCCACTTGATATTTTGCATAAGCCGTATTATAATCTGCTGTATTTGCATAATCTGCTGCCACCGGTTTGATAGGTGCTACTGGTATATCTGCATATGTAGGTGTATATCCTCCCCTTGTCATAAGAAGTCCCTTTAGTGAGCCTACATCTGTTCCCGCCTCTGCATTAGGCACTCTGAAAAAACTAAATACTTCTGTCTGATCATCCTTCCACATAGGAATAAGAAAATCACTATTGGTATCTGAATTAGCCGTACCCATCTTATAGGTTCTATCTAATGTAACCAGACATCTTCCTTCTGCATATACATCTACAGAATGATCTGCATTTTCTGTAACCTCTATATCTATTAATCCACTTAATTCATCAATTAAAGCATCCCTCTGATCTCTTAAATCATTGGCACTCTCTACTCCTGATGCCTCTATGGCTATTATCTGCTTATTTAACGCTAGTATCTTATCCGCCTTTTCATTTATACTACCCACCTGGCTTATAATCTTCCCATTAAGATTAGTCTGATATGCTACTAACTGACTTTGTATCTCATTGGCCTTATCTATAAATGTACTCGCTGTTGCTATAAGTGCGCTTCTAGATACTCCACTATTAGATTCCTTTTGTACCTCTTGTATAGCTGACCACAAATCCTGTAAATTCTTATTAAATGTATTACTCTCTAATTCTCCGAAATAATTCTGTACCTCGTCGATGCCTTCATATTGAGCTAAGTAAAAATTCTCCCTGCCCTTTTCTTCTCTATAGGCCGCATCCAAAAAATTATCTCTAACTAATCTCACAGAAGACACTGTAGTACCTATACCTATACTATTAACATTAACCTTAGTCTCGCCTATCTTGTTATAAGATAAATCTGTAAGTAATACCTGTTGGCGACTATATCCTTCTGTATTAACATTTGTTAAGTTGTGTGCTGTTGTATTAAGAGCATTCTGACTTGTTTGAAGTCCCGATACTCCTACATACATGCCTCCCATTGTACTCATATTATCACCTCATGCATTACTGTTTTGTGTCAAATCTAGATGCCGTTGCTCCTAATGTATCACCACTATAAACACCTTTATCATAATTAGCTGTCTCTGGAGCTTGATTAATATTCTGTAAAAGATTTATACTAATCTCCGTCATCTCTAATACATTCTCTAACATATCTCTATTATGCTCGTTAGTACTCTTTACCTGAAGTACTGATTCCTTTAGTCTCTTATGAAGCTTCATAAGGGGATTTTGAAATTCAGGCTGCCTGCTCATAAGTTCTATGACTCTAGTAATAGTAAGCTTATCGCCCTTTTGATTAAGAACTGTTGATATCTCTTTCAATTGATTATCTCTCTTAGTATCCAGTATAGCTATCCTGTCTACTACTTCCTGCTCCTTGATATTAACAGTTTCTAAAGTAGATAGATTGTTAGATATAATAGCCTGTGTCTTCTCTAGGGATACCTGATTGAGCTCCTCATAGGTCACACATTCTTCTTCTAATACATTAATCAATTCCTCAATTAAACTAGCCATATTAACTCCTTATCTACTTCATTAAATACTACGTTCATTGTACGCCGCTAATAATTTGTCAGCAAAAGCCTCACCACTAACCTCATAAGTACCATTGCCAACGCTCTGCTTTAATGAGCTTACCATATCTTCTCTTACATCTGGTACGTTGTTAAGAGCCATCTTCGCAACCTGTAAATCCTTACCTACTGTAGAAAACGAAACCTGATCCTTAATATCACTTGCTCCTGTTACAGCTTTCTTCACTGCCTTACTAGTAGTATTGGCACTATAAATTTGGCTTACTTGATAACTGCTTATACGCATAATTACACCTTCCTCCTTGAAGTCAATCCATCTGCACTATTCAAAATGGATCAAATAATAATATCCTATACAGTAATTATCGGAAAAAACCTTGATTTTATTATAGCTAAAGAAGAAATAAGTGTAATAAATTTTATCATTGATTTATATCAACTCCGACCGATAATAATATTTTTTGATTTGTTCAACTAAAAAAAGCCGGTATATCATAAATTGATATACCGACTAATATATATTACCTATCTGGCATTATCTAAGAAACGCATTCTAGCAGCCTCTCTTTGTTTCTTCTGCACTACAGATTCTTCCTTCTTAGTTACAGAACCGAAATCATTATGCAGCTTAACCTTACATTTATCGCAAAATCTTCCTGTCTTTATAAGCTTACCACAGGACTCACATTCTATACCTACTATTGACTCCTTAGAAAAGCTTAATCTCTCTTCTCTAATCCACTGTTTAATTTGATTAGGAGATATATCATTATCCTCAGCTACCTTACTTAAACTAGCTGTCGGATTATCCTCTACATATTTCTTAACCTCTTGAAATTTGTCTTCTAAGTCTGAAAGACACTTGGGACACAATGGCTGTCCCCCTATATAATTAAACAATCTCTTGCAACTCTTACATGTTCTAACTTCCATAATCTTGTCCTCCTTATTGTCCTTTGCCTATGCAGATACTAGTATAATATACCTCTGTTCCCTGCTCCACAAGCAACCTAGATATAGCCTCTATAGTTGCCCCGGAGGTATAGATATCATCCACTAGTAGTACTCTATCTAATTGTACCTCATTACCCACTAATTTAAAAGCACTTTTTAGGTTTTTCATACGTGCCTTATCGTCTAATTCCTTCTGAGGTGCTGTGTTTTTAGTACGAACTATTAAATCTGTAATAACTGGTATATTTAGTCCTTTTCCCACTACCTTTGCCACTAGCTCTGCTTGGTTAAATCCACGTCTTCGCTTCTTAGCCTTATGAACCGGTACAGGTAAAATAGCATCAAATCCTATTCTTTTAAATTCCTTATTATATCTGGCTAATATTTCTTCTCCATAAAAGTGACTATATTCTCTCTTATTATTGTACTTAAAGTCAGCTATACTTTCTCTCATAATTTCATTATAGAGAAATACTGGATATCCCCTCTTATAGCTCTTAGGCAGCCTTATACAATCCCCACAATATTCATCCTCTTCATTTTCCAACATCTTGCCACATCTAAAGCACGTGGGACCTGTTATGTAGGTGAGCTGTTTTCTACAAGCACTACAGGCTCCATTTTCCAAGGTGATTTCTCCACACAGAGCACATCTTCTTGGATATAATAAATCTATTATTCTATCTACTATTGTTATTCCTCCTTATATAACTCATTTACTCTTATATGCAGTCCTGAGTATCTCTTTTGTTCATTTGCATTATCTATCATTCTATCTACTATGCTGCTATTCCCAACTATAACAACACATTTCTTAGCTCTCGTTACTGCTGTGTATAGCAGGTTTCTGTTTAGCAATATATCCGGTCCAGATAGTAGAGGTATAACCACCGCCGGATATTCACTACCTTGAGATTTGTGAATAGTAACGGCATATGCTAATTCCAATTCATCTAACATATTAAAACCGTATTCTACCTCTTTATTATCATCAAATAGAACTGTTATCGTCTCATTATAGTCGTTAATGGACATTACTATACCTGTATCTCCATTAAATACCCCAAGTCCTTCTTCTATCTTGAATCTACCTTTACCCTTATATATGGCCCATTCTATCTTGTAGTTATTCTTAATCTGCATAACCTTGTCACCTTGTCTAAAGATAACTCCATGCACTTCCTTTTCCGCTTTGTTATTTGCCGGAGGATTAAGTACCTTTTGCAGCTCTTTATTTAGATTAAGAACACCTAAATCTCCTTTTCTCATAGGCGTTAACACCTGTATCTCACTAGTAGCACATTCTACATAGCCTGGTAATTTTCTACTAAGCAGAGCACCCACCTCTTCTTGTACTGCCCTCACATTCATCCTAGGCATATAGAAGAAATCCTTACTCCTATTATTCATTATAAAATGTTCACCATTATTAATCTTATGGGCATTTATAACTATATCACTTCCCTCTTCCTGTCTATATATCTTATTAAGGGCACACACTGTAAATCTATTAGAACGGATTATATCCTTAAGTACATTTCCTGGGCCTACTGACGGTAATTGATTATCATCACCTACTAGAATAAGATGAGTACCTTGCATAACCGCCTGTAATAGGCCATGTAATAGATTCATATCTACCATAGATACCTCATCTATAATAATAACGTCTGCCTCCAATGGGTTTTCTGAATTTCTCTCAAACTTATATCCACTGCTTCCATCTGCCTGTCCATTAAGCTCTAACATCCTATGCACCGTCTGCGCTCCATAGCCTGTAGCTTCAGTAATTCTCTTGGCTGCTCTTCCTGTGGGAGCTGCTAGTAGTATCTCACTATCCATTTCCTCAAAGTATTTAATAATAGTATTTATGGTAGTAGTTTTTCCAGTACCTGGTCCGCCAGTTATAACTACTAGTCCTGCTTGAGCCGACAATTTAACTGCCCTCTTTTGCAAATCATCTAGCTGTATATTTTCTTTTTTCTCTATCTTTGATATAGCATTTTCTATAACCGAACCAGAAATATTCTCTGATATATTTAAATCCAGCAGCATCCTGGCACAATTTAATTCTAAGTAGTAATTGCGGGAAGAATATACTATCCTTTGACTATCTATCTCCTGCTCTTTTATCTTCCCATCTATAGCTAGAGATACTAATTGATTATCTATAGCATCATCGGATATAAAATTCACCTCCTCTGGATTGATCAGCAGCCTCTTAGTCTCGTTAATCAGCATCTGCTTAGGAAGATACATATGTCCCCATCCATTTGCCTGAGATAAAGTATAAAACAATGCCGCGCGTATACGAAAATCCGAGTCGCTTTTAATTCCTGCTGATTTTGCTATCTTATCTGCTATCTTAAATCCTATACCATCTATGTCTTCAGCTATCTTATAGGGATTATTCTCTACAATTCCAGCCATTCTATTTCCATATTCATTGTATATCTTAATGGCAAGCTGAGAGTTAATACCATATTTACTAAGGTACATAAGTGCCTGTCGCATCTCTCTTTTATCATTAAACTGTATGCCTATATCTCTTGCCTTAGTTAAAGATATACCCTTTATCTCTGCTAGCCTCTCTGGTTCTTCCTCTATAATTCTTATGGTATCTAATTTAAATTTTTTGATAATTCTATTAGCTGTTATCTCGCCAATACCCTTTATAACTCCTGAGCCTAAGTATTTCTCCATACTGATTAAATCATCAGGCATCTTAATCTCATAACGGGATATGTTAAACTGCATATCATAGGTAGGATGATTTATCTCTTCACCCTCTGCCTCTATATACATACCCTCACTAATACCCTCTATACTTCCTACAAAAACCTCTTCTTCCCCATCTACAGATACTGAAAAAACAGTATAGTTATTAGAATCATTGTGATATATAATTTTCTCTACATAACCTTCTTTTGTTTCCATACGTCCTCTTTCCATATCATATCCATCTATATAAATGAACTACATAAAATAAGAGCAGATATAATCATCCACTCTTATTATAATACCAATATTCTATAAAATATTAAAGATAAATATTCTTCTATTATATCTGTGCTGTAGCTTCTACGCTAGTATCAGCCATAGTATCTGTATTATCTGCATCAGATGTATTAGAAACGCTATAATTTCTCTGCATCTGCTCAAATAACATCTTAGCTATACCTATACCTTCGCCTTCTGTAGCCATAGACGCATACTCCTGTATCCGCATATCACCAAAGTATGATTCATATTCATTCTCCTCTTTATTGTCCTTCATAACAGTCTTTTCCATAGCTTTATACATCTGTTCTACAAAGTATGATTCAAACTGTTTACACGCATCCATTAATTCCTCATCTGTCGCTGTTTTCATAGAATCTGAATTCAATGTATTCTCTAGTGCTGAAGTAGCTGAATTTTGTACTGCTGAATAGTAATTAGAATATGCTGATGAATCTCCTACTGTAATTGCCATAATATATCACTATCCTCTCAAGTTGTTGGCCTGCTGCAGCATCTGATCAGAAGCTGTTATAGCTTTGGAGTTCATCTCATATGCTCTCTGAGCTACAATCAGATTAACCATCTCATCTACAACCTGTACATTAGAACCTTCTAAGTAATTTTGATTTATCTTACTAAGCTTAAGCCCTGCTGCAGTACCCTCTTCTAACGGTGCACCTGAGGCAACTGTCTGTTTAAGTAGACTTCCACCTGCTTGATCAAGTCCTGAGGGATTATTAAATTGAACTAATCCTATCTTTATATTTAGAGACTCTATAACCCCTTCCGCATTAGGTGCTGCCAAATATCCATCCTGGCCCACTACTAATTTACTTATCTTATAATTAGCTGGTATAACAATAGGGTTATTGTTATTATCTAATACTGGATAACCATCTGATGTGCTCAACATAGTTCCACCTTCTACAACGGACACTGAAAAACTACCGTTTCTAGTATAAGCTATCTCTCCAGATTCATTTCTGACCTTAAAGAATCCTTCTCCCTCAATGGCCATATCCAAATTGCTATCACTTGCTGTCATAGGCCCCTGCGTGAAAACACTGGTAATAGATGCTGTTCTAGAACCAAGTCCTACTTGTGCTGACACTGGTTTATTCTCACCTGCATTATTAGTAGAACGTGTTTGTAAATTTTGATATAGTAAAGACTTAAATTCCACTGAGTCCTTCTTATATCCCACTGTATTAACATTGGCTAGATTATTAGATATGTTGTCCACATTAGTCTGTTGACTTATCATACCTGATGCTGCCGTCCATAATGATCTCATCATAGTTTACTTACCACCTTTCTACGATATCCTGCCTATCTGATTAACTGCTGGCTCTAATGTACTATCTATAGTCTGCATCATCTTTTGGTTAGTTTCATATGCTCTGGTTATGGTAATCATATCCACCATCTCATTTATAACATTTACATTGGACATCTCCAAAAATCCCTGTTGCATAGTCGTATTTGCAGGTCGCACTCCTGCGCCTTCCCCTGCTTCATACATATTCTCACCATATAATGTAACTGCATCTGGATTATCAAAATCCACGACATCAAGTTTAGAAACGAATACGCCATCGGCAGCTATGTTACCAACTCTATCGATTGATACCTTTGCTGTGTTAGCTCCTGGAATCTGTATACGATTTCCTCCATTACCTAGCACAAAATCTCCATCCTTGGTAACAAGATAACCTTCCGTAGTTATAGTGAAAGAACCATCTCTTGTATATCTGGTATGTGTTGTTCCACCCTTGTCTGTAGTGCTAATGGTAAAGAAACCCGAACTTTCTAATGCTACGTCATAGGTATTACCTGTCTGTCTTAGACTTCCTTGAGAGTAATCCACATAGGTCTCTCCTATCTTAACACCTAAACTTACATCACCTATACTTCTCTGTACATAGGCTGCACTTCTATCATTAATCTTGATAGCTAATTGTTCATCAAAAGATTGCGAAGTAACGCCTTGTGCTTTAAATGCTGTAGTATCAGCATTTGCTAGGTTATTACTTACTACATCTAATCTCTTCTGTTCATTTAGTAGCCCAGACCATGCAGTATATAGTCCTCTTACCATAGACTCAACTCCTGTTCTCTAGTCCCTCTTGCCATTTAGGAACTCTATATATTTACCTGTTCCAATTGCTACTGCTGTTAAAGGATCTTCTGCTGTCATAGTAGTAATTCCTGTCTTCTCCTCTAGCAGCTCCTCTAATCCATGTAATAATGAACCGCCACCTGTAAGTACTATACCTCTATCAGCTATATCAGCTGCTAATTCTGGTGGAGTTCTCTCCAATACGGAATGAACTGCCTCAACTATCTGAGAAGCTGTCTCTCTAAGTGCTTCCTCTGTCTCATCTGAAGCAACTGTTACACTCTTAGGAAGACCTGTAACTAAGTTACGTCCCCTAATTTCTAGAGTAGAATTCTCTCGTCTCTTATAACATGTTCCAATCTTAATCTTAATCTCTTCTGCTGTTCTCTCACCTATAAGTAGATTGTGCTTCTTACGCATATATCTAACTATGGCTTCATCAAAATCATCACCAGCAACTTTGATTGATGCACTAACAACTGTACCACCAAGTGATATAACGGCTATATCCGCTGTACCACCACCTATGTCTACTATCATGTTACCACAAGGTCTGGCTATATCAATACCCGCTCCTATAGCTGCTGCCACTGGCTCCTCTATAATAGAAACCTCTTTAGCTCCAGCATAATAAGTCGCATCCTCAACTGCCTTCTTCTCTACCTCGGTAACACCACTAGGCACACATACGCTTATACGTGGTCTTCTACCGAAAAAGCTCTTACCTACTGCTTTTTGAATAAAATATTTAAGCATCTTCTCTGTAATAGTATAATCAGATATAACTCCTTGACGAAGTGGTCTAATAGCAACTATGTTACCTGGTGTTCTACCAAGCATAAGTCTAGCCTCTTCACCTATAGCCTTTATCTTATTTGTATCTCTATCAAATGCCACTACTGATGGCTCCTTAAGTACAACACCTTTACCTCTTACATAAACTAATATACTAGCTGTTCCCAAATCGATTCCAATATCTGAACTTGCCATTCTTAATCCCCTTTCATTTCTGGATAATATATATATAATGATTACTTTTCATCTTAGCACAAACGTGTCCTTATACATTATATACACTCTGGCATATTTTTCAAATACTTTTGGTAAAATTAAGTAATATTTAAGATTAGAAGATACCTTAAGCATTATATCGACACATTTATTATATATTATTAGGTTATATACACTATAATCATACCCTAATTTTCTTCTTTTAATTCTGATAATATAACTATTACCGCCTTTGAATTATCCAACCAATGCGTTTTTCTCTCACATATGTTCATAGTTTTATCAAATTCTTTAATATATTTCTGCCATTTATTTATGCTCTTGTTAGATACTATTCTGTTGCCATAGCTGCTACCTAATTTATCAGTATTAGCGCCTAATAACAAATCGCTGTCTTTGCCCACAAAATCATATCCCAGCACCTTGTTCAATGCTTCATTAGAATATAGCACCTTGTTAGTATATTCATCTCTAATGTATATATATTCTGACAGATAATCATAGGTATCTATTAGGCCTTTATTAACAGCTACGTTCTTAGTAGTAGTCTGGCTTCTTGTAATTACACCCTCTACTATATCTCTAACTATTTTCATAAATGCAATCTCTTCTGAAGACCATTCTCTAGGACTTGTATTCTCCATATATATAAGAACACCTTGAAAAGCCTTGTTCTTAACAACAGGCAAGGATATCATAGCTTTTACCTTCTCACCACTATATAATTCAGCTCTCTCTAACATATGAGAACCTCCAACTATAAGCTCGCCTCTATCAAAAGTCTTAAATACTATATCCTTGTACCTAGTAAGCTTAAACTTCTCCTCTGGATTTTCAAATAAATACTTCTTGCTCTTAACCCATTCATTAAACAAAGAACAGCTATC
>CAZOUU010000005.1:0-1045 GCA_964583045.1 uncultured Lachnospiraceae bacterium
ATGAGCGAATTTTACGTGACTTTCAAAAGAGTCAGAATAGTTATTTTAAAAATTCATTGGTACATCTTTTGCCTAAGACGATGATTCCAATTGTAATTAACCGTTCTGGCATTGATCCAGACAAGAAAGTAAATGTTATTACAAAAGAAGAACGAATGAAACTTGTTAGTGTGCTGAAGCATTTTGAATTAGAGTTAAAAGGAACAAGAAGCTTTGATGAAGCGATTATTACACACGGAGGGGTTAAGGTGAATCAAATGAACCCATCAACGCTAGAATCAAAGTTGATAAAGGATTTATATTTTGCTGGTGAAGTGTTAGATTTAGATGCTGTCACGGGCGGATTTAATCTGCAAATTGCATGGTCAACAGGGTATTTGGCTGGATTAAGTGCTGCAGAATCATAAAGGAGGATATAAAAGGAATGAATATAGCGATTGATGGACCAGCAGGAGCAGGAAAAAGCTCCATTGCAAAGCGAGTTGCAAAAGAATTATCATATGTATATGTAGATACGGGTGCTATGTATCGAACGATTGCCTTATATTTTATTCAAAAAGGCATTGATTTAGAGGATGAATCAGCAGTATCTGCTGGCTGTGATGCAATTGATATTGTATTACAATATCAAGATGGTGCACAGATTGTATTATTGAATGGAGAAGATGTATCAACTGCAATCCGTCAGGAAGAGGTCGGTGCAGGCGCTTCTAAGGTTGCAAGATATGGAGAAGTTCGTTCTAAATTGGTTGGGATGCAACGCAAGATGGCAGAAACAACTGATTTGATTATGGATGGGCGAGATATCGGTACGGTTGTACTTCCTAATGCAGATGCCAAGATTTATTTGACAGCAAGTTCAATTGTTCGCGCAAAAAGAAGATTCCTAGAGTTACAAGAAAAAGGTGTGGATTGTGACTTGAATCAGATTGAACAAGACATCATTGCAAGAGATGAACAAGACATGAATCGAGAAGTCTCCCCACTTCGTCAGGCAGAAGATGCTATTTTAGTGGACAGTTCTCATATGACCATCCAAGAAGTG
>CAZOUU010000005.1:1055-10833 GCA_964583045.1 uncultured Lachnospiraceae bacterium
ATTTTAGTAGATTCCTCCGATATGTCGATTGACGAAGTCGTTGAGACAATCAAAAAAATCGTAAAGGATTGTTGATGATATGAAAACGGTAACGCTTGCTAAGACGGCTGGCTTTTGTTTTGGAGTAAAACGTGCAGTCGAGATGGTTTATCAGGAAGCAGATAAGAAAAATGCAGTATATACGTATGGACCAATTATCCACAATGAAGAGGTTGTGTCTGATCTTGAAAAAAAAGGTGTCCAGGTGATTAATGAACCAGATGAGGTCCAGACAGGAACCGTGATAATACGTTCCCATGGGGTTGCAAAGAACATTTATGATAGCTTTGATACAACCCAAGATGTTCATGTTATGGATGCGACATGTCCGTTTGTGAAAAAGATTCACAAAATAGTCGAAGAACAATCAAAAGAAGGACGACAGATTGTGGTCATTGGCAATTCGAATCATCCTGAGGTTGAAGGAATCATTGGCTGGGCGAATCAGGAAGCCATCGTGATTGAGACAGAGGAACAGGCAGAGAATTTTTGGATTGATCAAGAGACTCGAATGTGTATTGTGGCACAGACGACATTTAATTACAAAAAATTTAAAGAATTAGTTGAAATTATCTCTAAAAAAGGGTATGATGTATTTGTTTATAATACTATCTGTAATGCAACAGAAGTTAGACAGACTGAAGTAAGGGAATTAGCGGCAGATGTTGAAGCTATGATTATTATAGGTGGTAAAAACAGTTCTAACACTCAAAAGCTATATAAAATTAGCAAAAAAGAATGTGCGAATACTTACTATATACAGACACTCGTTGATTTGGATTTGACTACTTTTGAATCCTTTAGTAGGGTAGGTATTACAGCAGGGGCATCTACCCCAAACAATATTATTAAGGAGGTTCACAGTAGCATGGCAGAAGATTTTGCAAAGATGTTCGAAGAAAGTTGCGCTAATGATAATTTAGTAGGCAACGGAAAAATAGTAGAGGGTACCGTTATTTCGGTTAAAGAGGATGAAATTGTTCTTAATATTAATTATAAAGCAGACGGAATTATTACTAGAAGTGAGTACACTAACGAGCCAGGAGTAGATTTAACTACATTAGTAAAAGTTGGAGATACTATGCAGGCAAAGGTTGTAAAGGTAAACGATGGAGAGGGTCAGGTATTACTTTCTTATAAGAGAGTTGCTCAAGAGAAGGCAAATGAGCAATTAAGAGAGGCTTATGAGAATAAAGAAGTTCTTAAAGCAAAGGTAACACAAGTATTAGCTGGTGGTTTAAGTGTTGTTGTTAATGAAGCAAAGGTATTTATTCCAGCTAGTTTAGTATCAGATTCTTATGAAAAAAATCTTGAGAAATACAAAAATCAAGAGATAGAATTTGTTATTACTGAATTTGATCCAAGAAAGAGAAGAATTATTGGTAATAGAAAGCAATTATTATTAGCTGATAAGGCTGAGAAAGCAAAAGAATTATTTGCTAAGATTAAAGTAGGCGATACAGTAACTGGAATAGTTAAGAATGTAACAGACTTTGGTGCGTTTATTGATTTAGGTGGTGCTGATGGTTTACTTCATATCTCTGAGATGTCTTGGGGAAGAGTTGAGAATCCTAAGAAGTTATTTAATGTAGGAGATGAAGTTACAGCTCTTATCAAGGATATTCAGGGCGAGAAGATAGCACTTAGTCTTAAATTTGATAATGCTAATCCATGGATAACTGCTGCTGAGAAGTACGCAGTAGGTAATGAAGTAAAGGGTAAGATAGCTAGAATGACAGATTTTGGTGCGTTTGTTGAGCTTGAGCCAGGTGTAGATGCCTTATTACATGTATCACAGATATCTAAAGAGCATGTAGAGAAGCCTTCAGATGTATTAAAGGTTGGAGAGATAATTGATGCTAAGGTAGTAGACTTCAAGGTAGATGAAAAGAAGATTAGCTTAAGCATAAAAGCACTTTTACCAGATGAAGAAGAGACTACTGAAGAGTAATATAAGGAGTCATATATATGATATATGATTATATATCTTTTAAAGCTGATGTATATAAGTTGACTAATATTAATCTGGACTATTATAAAGAACGCCAGATGAAACGTAGGATAGATTCTTTGATAGATAGAGAACTTGGAACTGATGATTATCAAGGCTTTTTTAAAAAGATGAAAGTAGATACTGAATTAAGAGACAAGTTCGTCAACTATCTTACTATTAATGTATCTGAGTTTTATAGAAATCCTAGTCAATGGGAGATGTTTGAGAATGACATACTTCCAGCACTTATAAAAAACCAATCAGGCAATCTGCGTATATGGAGTGCAGCTTGTTCTACAGGTGATGAGCCCTATACCTTAGCTATGGTAATTAGTAAACACATACCTATAAGCCAAATTAGTATATTTGCAACTGATATAGATGAAGAGGTTCTTAGATTTGCTAAAGAAGGTAGATATACTAAGCGTAGTCTGGGTGGTATGCCCAAAGATATGTTAGACAAATATTTTTCATTGAAGGACGACGAATATGTTATATCAGATAAGATAAAAGCTTGTGTAGAGTTTAAAAAGCATAATTTGCTTGAAGACAGATACCCATCTAATATGGATTTAATAGTATGTCGTAACGTAGTTATATATTTTACTGAAGATGCTAAGACATTAGTATATTCTAACTTTAATAGGGCATTAAAATCTAGAGGTATGTTATTTATAGGTAATACAGAGCAGATTGTTAAATCAAAAGAATTAGGATTTGATATATACAAATCATTTTTTTATAAGAAATCTATGTAATAAAAGCTGGTATTTTATACCAGCTTTTTTACTTGATTACATGAATTTAAAAGGGCTCTTACATATGAATGTAGTAAGCTTTTGTTATTTAGAAAATCCTCATTTAGCTCTAGGTAGCTATAGCTATCTTCATAGTTATATTTGTATCCCTGATATTTTTTGTCATATTGAAGAATAAATAAGCCTTTATGATTTACATAGCAGGTTTTTGGAGTAGCTTTAATACGATACTCTTTATCTACATAGGTAGCAATGCTCTTATGTATAGCTTTATCTTCAGCAGGTAAAAAATAGTAATTCTTGTAGTCCTTAAAATAGAACCTTATGCTATCTTCAAGTATAGGTACTTTTACTATAAGCTGCTTATCTATACCGTTCATAGTAATGTGATCCATTCCCTTGGTTAATCTTTTAGGAAGAGGAGAGGGTAATGTAATGTTTATTAGTAGATATTTTTCATCTGTATTAGTAGCTTCTATATAAAAATGCCCATCTAATAAATCTGTATAGGCTAGTATATCTGATAGAGCTAACATATCTCCAATATCTTCAAAATTATGCTGTAATAATAGTTTATAGGCTATAGGATCTTTGTTGATTAAATATCCTTTATAGATATTAATTAAGTCTCCACCAGAATACTTATCTTCCCTATGAATACCAAGATATATTTCTATAGTTTTCAATTTTAGATTGTCAAGCTGCAAGAACTTCTTAAGGGGTCTTACTAATTTGTACATATCAATGGAGTTGATAGAACAAAAATCAATAGATATACCATATTTATCTGCTTTTTTTAGAAGATAAGGGATATCAAAGCTATCTCCATTAAAGCTAATGAGGTGAGAGTAATTAGTTAGTTCTCTAGAAAAGGTCTCTAATAGCTCTTGTTCAGAGTTGCCATCATCATTAAACAGTTGGGTTATATACCAGGATTTAGAATCTAAATTGTAGTACATATAGCCTATAATATATAGGTTGGTATAATCAGGAGAAAAGCCTGTGGTTTCTATATCAAATAATAGAGTATTTTCTAATGGATAATGTAACTCTACATATGAAGTTTTTGTTATGTCTATAGATTTTGTTATAGTTTGCATATTTACCTCCTACTATAAAAAATTATAGCATGAATTTACAAAATTAGTATAGGTTTTCTTCCCAAATATAATCATATTGTGTTATAATCTAACGAGTGGAGGAATAGCTATGATTGCTTATGTAAGTGGAACATTAGAATATATATTTGAGGATAGTGTAATTATAGATGTAGGCGGTATTGGGTATCATATACGTACTACTGGTTATGTACTAGATCATTTGCCAGAATTACATAGAGAGATATTATTATATACTTATATGTATGTACGAGAAGATGAGATGAGCTTATATGGATTTTCTACTATGGAACAATTAGATATATTTAAAAAGCTTATTAATATAAGTGGTATTGGACCTAAGGCGGGATTATCTATACTAACAGCTCTTACGGTGGATGAACTTAAAATGGCAGTTATTAGTAATGATGTAAAGGCTATTACAAAGGCTAATGGAGTAGGCAGCAAGGGTGCTCAAAGAATTATTATTGAGTTAAAGGATAAACTTAAATTAGATGATTTCACAAAGGCGATTACTCTAGAAGCTGAAGAAGCATTAAGCTCTAATCAAAATGCTGTTCAGGATGCTATAAGTGCCTTGGTAAGCTTGCAATATTCTAGTAGCCAGGCTATAAAAGCAATTAGAAGTGTAGCAGGATATGAAGATATGACAGTAGATGAACTTATAAAAGCTGCCCTTAAGAATATAGTATAGGATGACATAAGATATGATTGATAGAATTATTTCTACAGATATTACAACTGAAGATGTTAAAATAGATAATAATCTTAGACCTTTAACTCTAGAAGAATATATAGGTCAGGAAAAGGCAAAAAGCAATTTAAAGATATTTATTGAAGCTGCTAAGCAAAGAGGTGAGTCCCTAGACCACGTATTACTATATGGACCTCCGGGACTGGGTAAAACTACCCTTGCAGGTATAGTTGCTAATGAGATGGGGGTTAGTATGAAGATTACCTCGGGACCTGCTATAGAAAAACCAGGGGAATTAGCTGCTATTCTTAATAACTTACAAGAAAATGATGTGTTATTTATAGATGAGATTCATAGACTTAACAGACAAGTAGAGGAAGTGTTATATCCTGCTATGGAGGACTATGCTATAGATATCGTCATTGGTAAAGGTGCTACTGCAAGATCTATTCGTTTGGATTTACCTAAGTTTACATTAGTAGGTGCAACTACTAGAGCAGGTATGCTTACAGCGCCTTTAAGAGATAGATTTGGTGTGGTAAATAGATTAGAATTCTATACAGATAGCGAGCTACAGGAGATAATCACTAGGAGTGCTGCAGTATTAGGCATAGACATAGATACAGCAGGTGCAGCCGAGATAGGAAAGAGATCAAGAGGTACACCTAGACTTGCTAATAGATTGCTAAAGAGAGTTAGAGATTTTGCAGAGGTGGAATATGATAAGAATATTACCTATGAAGTGGCTAAGCTTGCACTAGATAGATTAGAAGTAGATAGTATGGGACTAGATCAGACGGATAGGAATATATTATTTACTATGATAGAGAAGTTTGGTGGCGGGCCAGTAGGATTAGATACATTAGCCGCGGCCATTGGTGAAGATTCAGGAACTATAGAGGATGTGTATGAACCGTTTTTAATTAAAAATGGATTTATAAATAGGACACCTAGAGGAAGAACTGTTTCAGATTTATGTTATAGACATTTTGGATTAGATAATATGATTAACAACGAAGAATAGGGAGATGAAGATATTATGGCACAAAAGAATGATATACCAGTTATTATAAATGGAAGAGTGTATACCTTAAGTGGTTATGAGAGTGATGATTATTTACAACAGGTAGCTACCTATATTAATTCCAAAAGCTCTGAGTGTAAGGCTAGTGAACAGTTTAGAAGTCTAAATGCAGAATACCAGAATATGCTATTGGCTATAAATATTGCAGATGATTATTTTAAAACAAAAAAGCAGGCTTCAGAACTTGAAAATGAAGATGATAGTAAAGAAAAGCTTCTATATGATTTAAGACATGAGATATTAGAAGCTCATATAAAGAATGAGTCGGCTAACAAATTAGTAGATGAATATAAAGAGCAGGTTAGTGCGTTACAGAGAAAGATAATTCAATTAGAAGCAGAAAAGAAGAGACATGAATAGAGTAGAGATATTGGCACCTGCTGGTTCCTATGATATATGTGTGGCAGCTATTAATGCTGGCGCAGATGCGGTATATCTAGGCGGAAGTAAGTATGGTGCAAGAGCATTTGCTAATAATTTTACAAATGAAGAACTATTAGAGGCTATAAAGTATGCTAAAAGATATAATCGTAAAGTATATCTTACGGTAAATACCCTGCTTAAAAATAAGGAGCTTAATGATCTATATGATTATTTGTTACCTTTTTATGAAAATGGACTAGATGCTGTTATAGTACAGGATATGGGCGTATTTAAGTATATATCAGACACATTTCCTGATTTGCCGATTCATTGTAGCACCCAGATGACTATAACAACTAGCTATGGTGCTTCTCTTATGAAAAGCTATGGTGCAACTAGGGTAGTTCCAGCTAGAGAATTAAGTCTTAGTGAGATAAAATCCATTAAAAATAATGCAAATATAGAACTAGAGGTATTCGTTCAAGGAGCGTTGTGTTATTGCTATTCGGGACAATGCCTTTTGTCTAGTTATATAGGGGGAAGAAGTGGGAATAGAGGTCGTTGTGCTCAACCATGTCGTATGCCCTATGAGGTATATAAGGAGGGTACGAGAGTAGATTGTTCTCCGTACATATTAAGTCCCAAGGATATGTGTGGTTTATCTGAGGTAGGTGAATTAATAGAAGCAGGGGTGGATTCCTTTAAAATCGAAGGCCGAATGAAAAGCAAGGAATACGTGGTGGCTAATGTATTAGCATATAGAAAAGCTGTAGATTGTTATGTAAATAATAAGCCTTTTGATATAGATAAGGTTACATTTGAACTGAAAAACATATATAACAGAGGTGGATTTAACCAAGGATATTTCCATCAATATAATGGTAAGAATATGATGTCTATGGAGCGCCCAAATCATAATGGAGTTCTTGTAGGATATATAGATAAGATAGCAGGTAATACTATATCTTTTACAGCAAAAGAAGATATATATATGAAGGATGTAATTGAAATACGGGCATCAAAAAACATAGAGTTAACTTCTAATGTGGAGATAAAAAAAGGTAATAGGGTTACTTTAAATGCCAACAATTTAAAATTAATTCGAAAGCAACAACCGGTGTACAGAACAAGATGTGAAAGACTATTAGATGGCTATACTAGTTATTGCGAGAAGGAATCGAAAGAAAAAATTCATATAATAGTAAAATTATATAAAGATAAATTTGCTAAGGTAACTGTATTATATAAGAATATAGAGGCTGAAGTAGAGGGTGACATGGTATGCAAGGCACTTAGAAGACCTTTGTCAAAGCAAGAGGTTATAGATAAGATAACCAAATTAGGAAATACCCCATATGAATGTAGCAATGTGGAGGTATATATGGATGAAGATGCATTTATCCCAATTAGTTCTATTAATGAATTAAAGAGAAAAATAATTGAAGTACTTGAAGCTAGGTTAAGCGTCTTATATAAGAGAGAGACTGTTCCTAAGAAAGACATTTCTTATATCATACCAGAAGATAAGCCTACGGATAATACACAGATTAATGTATTGGTATCTTCTAGAGAGCAGTATGAAGCAATTAAGGATATCGGCGGTATTGATAGAGTATATATAGAAGAGGATAGATTTTCTGATACAGATATAGACTATATTTGTAGTAAGGCTGATATATATTTGGCACTGCCTTATATATGTAGGAATGATAGCTTATCAAAAATTAACAATCATTTTTCTAGAGTTAAGGGTATACTGGTAAGACATATAGATCAGTTAGCCTATATTGTAGCTAATCATATGGATATTCCGATTATACTTGATGAGGGTATGTATACATTTAATACAGAAGCTATAGCTATGTACAGAAATATATGTGATGAATGTACCTATACCTTGTCATTAGAGCATAGTAAAGCTGATAATATAGCATTGTCACAGTATATTAGAGACAGTGAGCTTATAGTATATGGTTATAACAGACTTATGACATCAACACAATGTGTTAATAAGAATACGGCTTATTGTGATAATATATCTCATAAATATGAGCTGGTTGATAGAAAATTAGCAAAATTCAATGTAGTAAATATATGTAAGTATTGTTATAATCTCTTATACAGTCACAAACCAATGGATATAGTGACTTATGCTAAGGATTATACACACACAAAAGCTTATAGAATACAATTAACTATAGAAGATGGTAATGAATCTGCAGGTATAGTTAAAAGTATTATTGGCTATATACAAGGTAGAGAGGAATATACACCTATTATAGATGAGACTAATCATGTATATATAAATAGGGGTATAGAATAAGGGGTATGCAGCATTTAATATTAGAGATAACTAAATATTTTATTATCGTATTTATGGGATTGTATACATTGACTTGCTTTACTGTATTTAAACCCTCAAATGCTGATAGAAAGAGCAGAATGTTAAATAAACAGATTATGTATGTATTTATGATACATTTTTTGTGCTATTTAAGTTTGTTTATAAGGATAAAGGATGACAAGATAATTGTGTTCTATATAGCTCAGATAATAGTTGGTGTAGCATATATGGTCATATATCATACCTTATATCCTAAGTCCTCAAGAGTAGTTACAAATAATATGTGTTTCTTGCTTCTTATAGGATATACGATGCTTACAAGAATAGATATGAGCTTAGCATATAAACAATTTGCTATAGCAACTGTAGCATTGGTGTTAGTTTCGGTTATTCCGTTGATTATGATAAAGATAAAAAGCTTTAGAAATTACAGCTATGTATATGGTATATTAGGTGTTATAGGCTTAAGCTCGGTATTTGTATTAGGTATTAGTAAATATGGTGCTACAAACTGGATAAGTATAGCAGGCATAAGTATACAGCCTTCTGAGTTTGTAAAGATTATATATGTATTTTTTATAGCTAGTATGCTAGCTAAGAGTCAAGAATTTAAAAATATTGTGATTACCACAGGGTTCGTATGTTTACATTTAGGGGTATTAGTTTTAGAAAAAGACCTAGGTGGTGCGGTTATATTTTTTATAATTTATCTATTTATGCTATTTTGTGCTACGGGTCAGATAAGATATATTGTTATTACAGTGGTAGGCGGTATGGGTGCAGCAGGTATGGCATTCTTGCTTTTTAAAGATAAATTATTTAGACATGTAGGGGTTAGAATACAAGCCTGGAAAGATCCATGGTCAGTTATAGATAATCAAGGCTATCAGATTGCACAATCTTTATTCGCTATAGGTACAGGAGGATGGATTGGTTCGGGCTTAGCCAATGGTTCACCTAGATCCATACCAGTAAGCGAAAGTGATTTTATATTTTCTGCTATAGCAGAGGAGCTAGGAGTCATATTTGCCTTAGCACTTATACTTGTATGTTTTAGCTGCTTTATATGTTTTATAAATATAGCTCTAAGGGCTAGAAATATGTTTTACAAAAATATGGCATTAGGTTTTGCTGTATGTTATGTATTTCAAGTATTTTTAACTCTAGGGGGTGTTACTAAATTTATTCCATCTACAGGAGTTACCTTACCATTGGTAAGCTATGGCGGTAGTTCAGTATTAAGTACATTGATTATGTTCAGTATTATGCAAGGTATATGTGTTATATCCAATAAAGAGGCCGAGATAATTAGTAAAGAAAAGAGAAAGTTGAACCAGAATGAAGAAGATAATCAACAATCAACTAAACGAAAATCAAAGAAAAAG
>CAZOUU010000005.1:10843-14768 GCA_964583045.1 uncultured Lachnospiraceae bacterium
GAGTCAAATCAAAAAAAGCAAAAAAAGCAGAAGATTTTGACAACTTCTAGTGCGAATAGTGCCAAGGATTTTCTTGAGGTTGAAAATAAGAAGGTTGAATTAAATAATAAGAGAAACAAACCTATATTGTTACTCACCTATGGGTTCGCCATACTATTTTTAATACTAGGAGTTTATATTGTTAAGTTTATGGTAGTGGATAAGGATACGGTTATATCTAATTCCTACAATAAGAGGCAGGATAGCTTTGCGGATTATGTAGTTCGAGGAGAAATATTATCTAGTGATGGTAAGGTGCTTGCTACTAATAAATATAGAGAGGATGGTACTTATTATAGATACTATCCAGAAGCAAATACATTTTCGCACGCAATAGGTTTTGCTAATTATGGTAAATCTGGTGTGGAGGCGAGTGGAAACTATTATTTACTTACATCCTCAGCCAATATATTTGAAAGAGTATATAATACCCTTAAGGATGAGAAAAATATAGGTGACAATGTTATAACTACATTAGATTATGATTTGCAAAAAGCGGCTTATAATGCGTTGGGTAGTGCCAGGGGAGCTGTGGTGGTTATGGAACCAGATACGGGTAAAATACTTGCTATGGTATCTAAACCAGATTTTGATCCTAATGATATGGATAATGTATGGGAAAAGGCTACAAAGGATGAGACTGGTGAAGATACAGTGTTACTTAATAGAGCAACACAAGGCTTATATGCTCCAGGTTCTACATTTAAAGTATTAACTCTTTTAGAGTATATGAGAGAAAATAATGACTATGAAGATTATTCCTATGTATGTAAAGGCGAAGGTATATATAATAGTGTAACTATACATTGTGCAGGTGGTAAGGTGCATGGAGAGGTAAGCCTAAAGGATTCTTTGGCTTATTCTTGTAATACTTCCTTTTCTAATATAGGAACAGGCTTGGATTCTAGTAAATTAACTAAGCTATGTAATGATTTTTTATATAATAACTCGTTGCCCTATGATGGAGTATATAATAAGAGTAAATTTGCGGTTAAGGGTAAATCAGATATATCAGATATACCACAAACGGTTATAGGTCAGGGTAATACACAGATAACACCCCTTCATAATGCTTTGATTATGTCTACTATAGCTAATGGAGGAGTTATGATGAGTCCTTATATGATAGATAAAGTAGAGAATCATGCGGGTGCTAAGGTTAAGAAATTTACCTCTACATCTCATAAAAAGGTTATTGAAGCATCAGAGGCAGAAAAGTTAGTTGAATATTTACAGAGTGTAACTGAATATGGTACAGCCTCTTCTAAATTTGCAGGTACAGCGTATACAGTTGCAGGCAAGACAGGAACTGCAGAGTATAATAGTGAAGGCAAGGCTCATTCTTGGTTTGTAGGATTTTCTAACGTGGAAAATCCAGATATAGTAGTAAGCGTAGTCATAGAAGATGCAAGCTCTAGTGGACTTACTGGAACTGGAGTTGCAAGACAAATATTTGACACATATTATCAATAAAACTTGATAAGTTATATATATATTGCTATAATAGTAACAGTTTTTTCACACCATATGATAGATTGCAGGAGGAATTGATTGAAGCAACAAGCTGTGGAGGTGTGGTAATTTTCAGAGGAAAAATATTATTGTTGTATAAGAATTATAAGAACAAATATGAAGGTTGGGTTCTACCCAAAGGAACTGTTGAGCAAGGCGAGGAGCATAACGAGACAGCTCTTAGAGAAGTAAAGGAAGAGACAGGTGTAACTGCCACTATTATTAAATATGTAGGTAAGAGTAATTATACATTTAATACATCTTCTGATATAGTTGATAAAGACGTTCATTGGTATCTTATGATGGCTGATAGCTACTATAGCAAACCACAGAGAGAAGAATTTTTCGTAGATTCAGGTTATTACAAATTTCATGAAGCATATCATTTGCTTAAGTTTCCAAATGAGAAACAGATATTGGAAAAGGCATATAGTGAGTATCTGGAATTGAAACATAACAATCTATGGGGTTCAAAAAAGTATTTTTAAGAGAGACAAGAGTCTCTCTTTTTTTGTATTGAATTATTAGTTAAACAGTATAACTATTTGAGTGTATTAAATGATTAATAATAATCTAACTCTTTATATATTCTAGCATTAGTGATAAAATACTATATAAGGTTACTCGTGATAGATAAAGTATAGGAGGTATTTATATGTTAGAGAAGATGGACTTAAAAAAGACTATTGGTAAAGATGAATACGATAGTAAGCTAGAGGTACTATCGGTAGAGATTGCCAAACTGCAAAGAGAGGCTAAAACCTTAGGTATACCAGTTGTTGTATTGTTTGAGGGCTTTGGGGCTTCAGGGAAGGGTACTCTTATTAATCAGCTTATTAGAAGTTTAGATCCGAGAGGATTTAGTGTATATACTACAGATAAAGCTACAGAGGATGAACTACTTAGACCTTATTTTTGGAGATTTGCTACCAAGATGGGTGAAAAAGGAAGAATTACCATATTTGATAGAAGCTGGTATAGAAGAGTATTGCAAGATAGGATAGATGGTATAAGTAAGTCAAAAGAATTATATAATGCATTTGAGGAGATTAATTCTTATGAGAAACAATTTACTGACGATGGAACAGTTATAATAAAACTATTTTTGCATATAAGTAAATCAGAACAAAAGAAACGTTTTGAAAAATTAGAGGCTAATAAAAGTACAGCATGGAGAGTAAGTAAAGCAGACTGGAAACGTCATAAGACCTATGATACGTATTTGAAAATGACTGATGAAGCTATTATAAAGACAGATACTAGTAATTGCCCTTGGAATGTAATAGAGGCAACAGATAAAAAGTATGCATTAATTAAGATATTAGAGATAGTAAATGCTAATTTAAAACAAGCTATTAATAAAAAGAATATATCTAAGACTCAAGAAAAACAGGTTGAAGTAGCAGCTATAGATGATTCACTTAGATCTTCAGTATTAGAGGGTGTTGACTTAAGCAAAACACTTACTAAAGAAGAGTATAAGAAATTACTAAAAAAGGATCAAGAGAAGCTATTTAAGCTACATAATATATTGTACAAGAAGAGAATACCTCTCGTTCTTGCCTTTGAGGGCTGGGATGCAGGTGGTAAAGGAGGAGCTATTAAGAGGGTTACAGAAAGATTAGATCCTAGAGGATATCAGGTTAATCCTACAGCATCTCCTAATGATATAGAGAAAAAACATCATTATCTATGGAGATTTTGGAATGGACTACCTAAAAATGGCCACATCGCTATATTTGATAGAACCTGGTATGGAAGAGTTATGGTAGAGAGAATAGAAGGCTTTTGTTCTAATGAAGAATGGCAAAGAGCTTTTAAAGAAATTAATGACTTTGAAGGTCATATAGTTAAAGAAGGCGGCATAGTATTAAAATTCTGGATGCATATAGATAAGGATGAACAAAAGAAACGTTTTGAGGAACGACAGAATAATCCTGATAAGCAATGGAAGATTACAGATGAAGATTGGCGTAATCGTGAGAGATGGGAGGATTATAAGGTGGCAGTTGATGAGATGATATTAAAGACATCTACTGATAAAGCTCCATGGATTATAGTTGAGGCTAATTCAAAGTATTATGCTAGAATCAAGGTACTAGAAAGCGTAATTGCTGCTATAGAAAAAAGGCTAGAAGAGGAAAAATAATAGGAGCAGACAATGAGTAAAGACAAAAAGAAACCCCTAAACAAAAAAACTATTATATATGATATATTCATAGCTATATTTGCTTTAATTGCTATAGGATGTGGCATATATCTGGGTATTTATTATTTTACAAATGAAAAAGGTGAGAAAAAATTCACAGAACTAAAGGATATGATAGTCAGTACAGATAATAGTGATAAAGAAAAAGCAGATTATGTAGATGTA
>CAZOUU010000005.1:14778-17558 GCA_964583045.1 uncultured Lachnospiraceae bacterium
AAAATATAATTATAAGGGATTTTGAAAAAATATATAGTGCTAATAGTGACTTTTATGGTTGGATTACTATTGCAGATACGCATATTGATTATCCTGTAATGTATACCCCAGAGGATGAAGAATACTATATACATCGCGATTTCGATAAAAAGAATGCTTCACATGGTACTTTATTTATAGATGGTGCGTGTAGTATTGGCTCTAAGGACGAACCACCTAGTAATAATTTGATTATATATGGACATAATATGAAGCTCGGTACTATGTTTCATGATTTAACTAAATATGAAGACGAAAGCTTTTATAAAGACCATATGACATTTACATTTAATACTATATATGGAAGAGCAACCTATGAAGTGATAGCAGCTTTTAGAAGCCAGGTGTATGAAGAGGACTCTAACTCCTTTAAATATTATCAATTTGTTGGTTGCGATAATTCAGAAGCTTTTAGTGATTATGTGAATAATGTAAAAAGACTAACTCCATATGATATTGATGCTACAGCTACTTATGGGGACGAACTTATTACCTTGTCTACCTGTGCATATCACACTGAGGAAGGAAGATATGCAGTAGTAGCTAAAAAAGTAAAATAGGTTGAATATATATAGGAAAAGTTGTATTATTATGTAATATAAATTAATTTGGAGGCGTTTAATATGAATTTAAAGGAAGATAGCAACAGTAATCCATATGCATTTACGGATAATGGCGGTAATATGTATAATGACGAAGCTTATAACAGTAGTGCATATAATAATACTAATGACAATATGTATTACAATAATGATAGCTATAGTAATGCAAGCTCTAATATGAATAACACTATGGATATAAAAACCAGAGAAGCAAAGGTATTATATAGCAGCTTTGGTGTTATGGCATTAGGTTTATTTATATCAGCAGTAGTAGCTATGGTATTTGACTTTACATTAGTAAAAGGTATTGTACCGCTTGATGTGATGGGCTTGGCAATGTTGGTTTCTATAGTTGCAGAGCTTATAGTATATTTTATATCTATAGCTGCAATTAAAAAGGATAACGTAGTATTAGCGACTATTATGGCAATAGCATATGCTATATTTAATGGTATTACTTTTGAAGCAGTATTTTTGCTATATACTGGTGGCTCAGTAATGACAGTATTTATTATAACAGCTGTAATTATAGCAGCTTGCTCAGCATTTGGTTTGTTAACAAAGATTGATATGAGACCTCTTTCGGGATTTTTTATTATGGGCTTAATATCTTCCATAATTATATCTGTAGTAGCAATGATTTTTAAATTTGAAAGCCTATATACATTTATTTGTATATTTGGCGTGTTATTATTCTTAGGTATTACAGCTTATGATGTACAACGTATTAAACGTTCGGCATCTAATACAGCTATGTCAGTTGCGTCACTATCTATATTTGGTGGCCTTATGTTATATCTAGATTTTGTAAATATAATGCTTAAATTGCTTAGATTATTTGGAAAGAGAAGATAGATATAATATATGCTAGAATAAACCCAGTGGGAAAGGTTGCCCCTTGAGAAAGGGGGTAGATGCCTATGCAATATGTTACATATGAGAATCTAATCCCATTAGGACTATTCACAGTAGCACTTATAGGTCTTATATATAAGATATGCTCCGATAAACGGAACAAAAAATAACCGCTCCTCTGCGAAAGTGTGCGGTTATTTTTGAGTCATACTTGCAAGGGGTACAACTAAGTACCACTTACTTTGTAGCTTCATTATAATTCATATAATAAAATTATTCAATAGAACAATTAAAAATTGTTCTATTTTGTAATTAAAGAGCCTATTATCATTTTATGTATAAGAATAGGAGATTGAAACTGATGAATAATATTAAAACAAAATATGATTTGCTAAATGAAGTGTACCAGGATCAATATTTGCCTAAAATGGCAAAAACTATAATGCAATATTTAGTATATAAATCCGATGACAAAGAGTGCTTTCCCAGCAATGATACAATAGCAGCTGCAGTTAATTGTTGCAGAAGATATGTACAGATGAATATGCGTAAGCTAGAAAAGGCCGGTTATGTAATACGTAAGGCGAGGTATTATGATCACTGCCAGCTTACTAATAAATATTGTTTTAACATATCCTTAGGCGATACTATCAAAGAGAGAACTCCTATATGTAAGGAAGAGAAGAAAATATACAATAATTTTTTCCATAACTTAAAGCCAATTAAATGTAAAAAAATACAACTACTTAAACTAATTTATAGTAGTGATTTATGTAAGACTGATAAGGCAGTAGTAGTTTATTTTGTCAATAGAGCTAATAGCGCTGGATGTGCATATAATAGAATAGATAGAGTATGTAAAGAATTAAATATTACAAATAATGTATTACGAGAAGCTATTAGAAGATTGAGAAGTAGAGGACTTCTTAACGTGAAGGTAGATAATGGATTAATAGGAATAAAACTATATATTAGACCTATTAAGAACTTAAATAGAGCTATAATGCCAATAGCTAAAGCAAATGATACATCTGATATTGAGGTTAATGCTGCAGAGAATACAATATTAGAAGCTAATATAGATACTTTAAAGAAAGGATATAAGGAAGATAATGTGATCAAATATAAGAAGGATAAGCGGGTTGACCAGGATAAAGAATATTACCAAAATATTACAATATACAGTAAAATAATGTGCGGGATTAAGTCTATAATTAGACCTATTAATCGGTTTATATCAAAGATTGCTATGCTGCTTTGAAAACTTTTTTCACCCTATCTAAA
>CAZOUU010000006.1:0-4990 GCA_964583045.1 uncultured Lachnospiraceae bacterium
ATCCCATAAGGTTATATGGTTACACTTACAATAGGCAGCTACCTCGCACAGCAGCATAACTGCTACACAAGCATCCTTATCTCTAGCATAGCTTCCTGCCAGACAACCATAGCTTTCCTCCAAACCAAACACATAGGAATAACTATTATTCTTCTCAAATTCTTTAATCTGTTCACCTATATATTTAAATCCTGTTAGTACCTCTATTAATCTAACTCCATACTTATTAGCTATTACATCTGCCATATTTGTAGTAACTATAGTCTTAACTAAAGCTCCATTTTGAGCCAATGTATTATTCTTTTTATGTTCTCTAAGAATGTAGTTAGCTATTAGCATACCTGACATATTACCCGTAAAGGATATATATTCTCCTGTATCTACATTCTTAGCATATACGCCTAATCTATCAGCATCAGGATCAGTTGCAAGAATTATATCAGCATCTACCTCTTTTGCTAATTTAAGAGCCAATTTAAAAGCTTTGGGATCTTCCGGATTAGGATAGGCAACAGTAGGAAAATTACCATCAGGCATTTCTTGTTCTGGCACTACATATACATGTTCAAAGCCTAATTCCCCAAGAACTCTTCTAACTGGTATATTTCCTGTACCATGAAGAGGTGTATATACTATCTTAATGTCTCCTGCAGCCTTTTTAATAATATCTGGATTAATGGACTGCTTTTTTAATTCTTCCATATATCTATCATCCAAGGAAGTATCTATCACATTATACAAACCATGTGATACAGCATCTTCATGGGACATATTTTTAGCATTACTGTATGCCTTTACCTTAGCTACCTCTGCCAATATATTTTTATCATGAGGGGGTGTAATCTGAGCTCCATCCTCCCAATACACCTTATATCCATTATATTCTGCTGGATTATGGCTGGCAGTTATTACTATTCCTGCAACGCAGCCCAGCTCACGAACAGCAAAGGATAATTCTGGAGTAGGTCTAAGTTCTGAAAATATGTAGGTTTTTATATCATTTACATTTAAGCACAAGGCGGCTGCCTGTGCAAATTCTTTACTCATTCTTCTAGAATCATAAGCTATAGCTACGCCCTTATCTTCTCCACCTTGATTAATAATGTAATTAGCCAAGCCTTGAGTAGCCTTTCCTACAGTATATATATTCATTCTATTAGTTCCTGCACCTATGATTCCTCTAAGTCCACCTGTACCAAACTCTAATTCCTTATAGAATCTATCTTCTATCTCTTTTTCATCTGTTAGTTTTCTTAGTTCTGCCTTAGTATTCTCATCAAAACAGTCTGATGTAATCCATTCCTTATAACTATCTCTATAATTCATATGCTTATCTCCTATCTGTAATTTCTAAAAGGCGCTAGTGGAAGCTCCTCACTATTATACACATTTGCCTTACCATAATTTACCCAAGCATATCTAACGTACTTGGGTTCGATTATTGTGTCAGAATATACAACTACAGTATCATCTTTTACATATGCCTTAGCTATAGTAAAATTCATATCTGCTCCAGCTATCTCAAAGCCTTCTATGCATTCTCCCTGTATCCTTATAGAAGCATATACATTACGAAAGCATACTATAATGCTGTTCTTTTCTATCTTACAACTATCAAAATACATATTATCATATTGAGCTATAGTCTTATAGACTATTCCTAGTGCCTGCTTACCATGTCTAATACCAGGAGTTTTTTTATCAACTGGATGTATATTATCATACTCTCCACAATCTATTAAGCATACCATACCCACATTATCGTTATTCCTAGCAACTAGTTCCTGTTGTTCTCTTAATATGCACCAATTTTTATCATCCTCTACTCCTTTATCTATAAACATAGGTAATTGCGTAATTATAAATGGTAATTCTTTATCTTCAAACGCATCTCTCCACTTATTAATAACCAATGTATTAAGAATATTATAGCAGTGGGATTTATTCCAATCTTCTTCGCCTTGATAATAGAGAACCCCTCTAATGGTATAAGGTACTATACATTTAAGCATCGTCTCATACAACCCTGCAGGTCTTTGATACGACTTTCGACTTACAGGTGGCGGCCAAGGGCAAGGGCTACCTATGTATTCATTTATATCAAATATAGATATACCAGGATATTTTATTTTTAACAGCTCCTCTTGTTCACACCACACTTGCAAAGAGGCATTAAACCTTTCCGATTCCTCATCCTCTACTCTAGATGTCTTAGTAGATACACAATCTGTATATTCCTCATACCATTTCTTAGCATCCTCATTCTCCAAAATGGTATTCCTATCTATCCAGCATAGAGCTGATGTACCGCCCCAATAGCAATCTACTATTCCTACAGTTACATTTAAATGCTCTGATACATATTTCTCAAAATAGTAACCAATAGCAGACATATGTCCGCAATGCTCACTATCCACCTTATACCATCTAGGATTATTCTCCTTATACATATGTGCTAATTCTTCATCTGACTCTGCATATGCTATCTTAGGCACATTATAAAATCTTATGTTATTATAGTTGGCCTCTTTTACCACCTTAAATCCATTTTCAGAATCGCGAAGCTCTAATTCCATATTAGATTGACCACCACATAACCACACCTCGCCAATCATCATATTTTTATAATCAATTTTGCAATTATCATTACATATCTCTAGTATGTACGGACCTCCAGCATTCATAGCTGGTAAATCTATTCTCCAAGAGTATAGATTCTCTATTACATTCTCATCGTCTTCGATTATATGAGATGCTGGTTTCTTAGCTGTAACAATATTACTGAAAATAAGTTTATATTTATCTTCTAAGCTTTCTCTAATAGTAACCTCTATAGCCTGCGTATTGTCGCATATTCCCCATAGGGTTATATCTTTATTCTGCTGTAACACCATATCATCACTAAATATATGTGGTAATCTAATCATTCTTTAGTTCCCCTTCCAATAGCGCAAGGTTTCTATCTATCATATCGCATCTTTGCTCCACACATAACGAGGATCTGCCTGGATCTCTTGGAGTATTAAACACATAATCTATAAGTCTTTCCATCGTAGTTGTGGCTATATGAAGCCTTGTATCCGAAGATGCATAGTATATGTATACAGCTTCACCATCAACTATTGCACCATTAGTAAACACCACATTAGATACATCTCCAACTCTTTCTTCACCCCTAGGTGCTATTAAAAAGCCTGAGGGTTCTGCTATAACCTTCCAGGGTTCGTTAATATCCGTAGCAAAGGCATATACTACATATCTAAGTCCTGCTGCTGTATTTCTCACGCCATGAGCTATATGTATATAGCCTCTATCGGTTTTGATAGGAACTGCTCCTGCACCATTCTTAGCTTCAGTAATAGTATGATACTTTCTCATACTAGTTACTTTCTCTTCATCTATAATACCATGGCATATATCATCACATAATCCAAATCCAATACCATTTCCCGAGCCAGTATCTATAAATCCATCCATAGGTCTCGTATAAAAAGCATATCTACCCTCCACAAATTCTGGTAAAAGCACCACATTCCTCTGTTGTGGAGAATGTAATGTAATGAGATTATCTAATCTCTCCCAGTTTTTAAGGTCCTTAGTTCTTACTATGCCTGCTTCTGCTACAGCAGCAGCTAAATCATCTGTACTACTATCTTTACTCTCTGAGCAAAATACTCCATATATATATCCATCCTCATGAAGAGTAAGCCTCATATCATATACATTGGTTTCTTCCGGATATATATCTTCTAGTCTTATAGGATAATCCCAAAATCTAAACCCATCCACTCCATTATCGCTCTCAGCTATTCCAAAGAAGGATTTTCTATCATTACCCTCGATACGGGCTACCAGATAATATTTATCTCCTAGCTTTATAGCCCCTGCATTAAATACAGCATTGACTCCCAATCTTTCCATAAAATACGGATTAGTATCTTGGTCTAGGTCATATCTCCAGGCTAATGGTATATGTTCTCTAGTTAAAACCGGATTAAGCCATCTATCATATATGCCGTTGTAGAAGTCTGTCTTCACATTTTTCTTATCAATAAGTTCATCTTGTTTTTCTTTTTCTACATAATATCTACTATTAAGCATCTATGTTCCTCCTAATTACTTCAAAACACATTCTTCCATTATGATAAGGACATTTCCAAGGCTCTACAATCTCTTTAGTCTCTATAGGCTTTCTATCCTTATCCACTTCTGAAAACCATTCACTTCCTGCTCTCTTATCCACTACATAATTTTCTATATAATTCCATATATCCTTAGCTGCCTCTAGATACTCTGTCTTAGTATTATCCTTCTCATATCCATTAATAAAGCCTACTACACCTTCAGCTTGAACCCACCATATACGATTAGTATTTATAACCTCTCTATCTCTCTCAAATAGTAAAGAATGGTCAATATATGCAGTCTCATATATCTTAGCGGTAAGATCCTTAGTTATAAGTGACATCTTCTTTGTTAACGCTTCATCACCTATCACCTCGCAGCCTCTATCTATTAACCAAGCTGCCTCTATATCATGTCCATAAGAATGCAAATCTATAAGACTATTCATATTAGTATCAAAGAATACTTCCTGTCTATGTAAAGCTGGATTATATACCTTATCTGCAAATTCATTTATAATCCATATAAGCCTATCCTTAACCTCCTTATTGCCAGATACTCTATATAATTCCGTATAGGCCTCACATACGTGCAATAGAGTATTCATAGTTTTATCTGCCATTACGCCATTTTCAGACAGTTTATCATTATCAACTATATTAAATTCTCTGTCAAAGGCTTCTAAATACCCTATATCATCTCTACATTTTGTTTCTATCACATTATACAAATCAAATGCTGTATCTAATGCCTCTTCATTCTTACTCGCATCATAATATGAAGCTAGCGCATATATAGCAAACGCTTGATTATATGTGTGTTTTAATGAATCTAACACCTCACCATTATAATTTGTAGACCAATA
>CAZOUU010000006.1:5000-17019 GCA_964583045.1 uncultured Lachnospiraceae bacterium
CCATTTTCTCTATCCAAGCAATGATTTATAAGATATTCATAAGCCTGTCTAGCATATACAAGATCATCTTCCTCCTTAAAAGCTATATATGCGTTAGAGAAAAACCACAATATTCTACTATTTAAAACAACTCCCTTTGGTGCCTCTTTATCTAGATTAAGCTCATAATCCAATAAACCATAAAACCCACCGTGTTCTTTATCTATCATATTCTTCCAAAATGGTTTAATACAGTTATTTAAGTTGTCTTTTACTGCTTGTATCATATTATATCTCCTCTCAATTATGAATTGTACTGACTATATATTTTATTATAATAATTATATTACTTCACCTAGGATAAGCTCTACTTAGGTTACTATCTTATGCCTATCTCCGTATCATTATTAGTTACCACGCTATATTTTTTAATATAATCCACTACCATATCTACTTTTGTAAAAGCTAGTCCTACATAACTATCGGCTGCACCATAGTATATTGCTATTCTTCCTGTGTCCTTATCCGTAAGGGTAGCACACGGGAATACTACATTAGGTACAAATCCCCTCTCTTCATACCATGCTTCTGGTGTTAGCAAGAAATTCTCACATCTATATTTAACTATAGATGGATTGTCTAGGTCAAGTATAGCTCCCCCTATAGAATATACAAAACCATTACAGGTTCCGCTAACTCCATGGTAAAATAGCAGCCATCCTTCAGAGGTCTCTATAGGCGCTGCTCCACCGCCTATCTTAACTGATTCCCACCATTCATTGCTCTTACCCATTACATGTCTATGCCTACCCCAAAATTCCATATCTGGACTTTCACTTAAAAATATATCTCCAAATGGAGTATGTCCGCTATCGCTTGGCCTAGATAGCAGCATAAAATTATCATGTACCTTTCTAGGAAATAGAACTGCATTTCTATTATACGGTATAAACGGATTCTCAATTCTAGTAAAGGTCTTAAAATCTACTGTTTTTGCCATACCTATAGCCGCACCATAGAAATCAGTGCACCACATAATATAATATACCCCTTCTATCTCAACTAATCTAGGATCATAGGCATATTTAGGTTGAAAATCATTACCCTTTTCATCTATAAACTGAATCTTATCTTTTTCAAAACTCCAATGTATTCCATCCTCACTCCTACCAATATATAAAAAGGATACACCATTAGTTTGTTCTCCTCTAAATACTCCAATATATTTTCCTTCATAAGGAACTACTGCACTATTAAATATACGTGCCACATTCTCTATAGGGTTTCTATCTATGATAGGATTCTCCTTGTATCTCCATAAAGGTGCATTTACTATGGTTGCTGGTGCCTCCTGCCAGGGCATATTAGGAAGGCTCCCACCTGTTAAAATCTTTGTATTTGACATAAAATTATCTCCTTTTCTATATATTTTAAGTAATTACATATTTTTTACTTAAATTTATATTACTGCTTTTTAAGTAAAATGTCACTACTAATTTTACTTTTTATGAAATCTCTTATTTTAAATATGATTTATTAATATTTCGTCAAATATTTTACTTAATTTTAAGTAAATTATCTAGATAAATTATTTTAAAAAAACAGATACTACATATTTGTAATATCTGCTCTTATAACTATAACCCGCTCTTATAGCTTGCAACTGAATCTCTTATAACCATATCTCCAGAAACTACTACTCGTCCTACAAAATAATCTGGTTTTTCAATCTTTTTAAGCATAGTAGCAACCGCATTAGAAACCAGTTTATCTAAATCTACGCCAAATGTAGTTAATTTAGGCGTACATAGCTGCGCATGAATAAAGTTATCAAAGCCTACTATGGATATCTCGTCAGGAACCTTAATTCCTAGCTCATTAAGCTTCTTAACTGCAAGAAATGCCACTTCATCGCAATTACATACATAGGCAGTAGCCATATTATCACCAAACTCTAAATCTATATATCGCCCTTCATTATCTCTATCACTTATAATCCAATCCTTATCAAACTCTAAATCCTCTTTTAACATAGCTTTATAATACCCTATATATCTATCTAGTATACTACTAGTCTTCTTATAATTGCCTATAAACCCGATCTTAGTATGACCTTGTTCTATAAGATATCTAGTAAGTACATAGGCTCCATATTCTCCATCCCCTATAAATGCATCTGATTTAAAATCATCATCATAAAAATCAACAAAAATATAAGGAATGCCTACAGAGGCAATCATCTGGATATACTGAGTTTCAAATTGTCCAAGTAAAATAATACCATCTATTTTATCATTTACAATAAGCTCTGGTTTTATAGCTCTATACTCTGAATTCCAGGGTATTACCTCCAATATACCAAAAGAACCTCTCCTGGTTAATTCTATGGATATTCGTTGATACAATTTAGCATAAAAGGTATCATCATTAACAAAATTCTCACCTACCAACACGCCTATATTACATTTATCTACTATTGCTTTATCATTTTTATTTCCAAGAGTATATACATATCCAAGCTCGTCGGCACGTTTTAGTATGTTACGCCTTACCTCTTCGCTCACTCCGTCTTTACCAGTAATCGCTTTAGATACCGTTACAGTACTAACTCCCATATCCTTTGCTATATCACTCATAGTTACATTTTTATTCATGTCATCCTCCGAAATACATCTCTGGAATTATAGAGATATATCTTTTATATCGTCTATAGTTATGCTCATAAGAGCCTCCTCTTCTACAGCTCCACTAACAATCAGTCTATTAGCCTGGTTTGATATAGCTTTATCCAGATAGTTTCTAACCGCTCTTGCGTTACCAAAGCTGGCTGACTTATCATTTATTCGTTCTAAGAACCTATCTACTGCATATTGCTTCGCCTCTTCACTAAGCCTATAATCTATTGCTGTCGCCTTAGATTCTAATATCTGCAGCAATTCCTCCGCCTTATAATCCGGAAACTCTATGTATTTATTAAATCTAGATCTAAGACCAGGATTAGCATCTAAAAATGTATCCATTTCATTATGATATCCTGCTACGATAACTATCAAATCATCTCTATGATCCTCCATAGCTTTATTAATAGTATCTATAGCCTCCTGACCAAAATCTCCTTCTCCCTTATTAAAGCTTAAAGAATATGCTTCATCTATAAAAAGAACTCCTCCTAATGCTTTATCTATAGCCTCCTGACACTTTATAGCGGTCTGTCCCATATATCCAGCTACAAGTCCTGAACGGTCTACTTCAACTAATTGTCCTTTGGATAATATACCCATAGCATGATATATCTTCGCAAGAATTCTAGCCACTGTGGTCTTACCTGTACCCGGATTACCCGTAAACACCAAGTGCATAGATACTGGTGGGACACTAAGGCCTCTATCCTCTCTCATCTTACATACCTTAAGTAAATTAACCAGATTACCCACCTCTTGTTTTACCGAATCCAGTCCTATTAGACTAACTAATTCAGCAAACAAGCTATCTATTGTATCCTTTTCATCCGGCTCTGTAATAGTACCTACGAATTTTATCTCATCTTTATTATCTTCATCCATACTCCCTTGTCTGCCTTGAGGTGAATATGGTATAGCCTTAGGTGGAACCTTATCTTCATCTAATATATTGTCCACATGCTGCTCCAACATAATAGTATATTTAGTAAGTGCATCTATCTCTTCTGGACTTACCATATTATTACAAGCTATAAATTCTCTACCTACATTATGAAAAGTAGAACAATAAAGTTTAATTAGATTATAAGAATTCAGTCCAATTACTGCCTCTGTTCCCACATTATTTCTCACAAAATATCTTAAACTAACAGGTGGAGTCTTTAGGAATTCATCACTTCCCACCATAGCATTCTTAGCATATCCGTCTATTATGGGTTTAGTAAACTGATAACCTAAGTTAGAATTAATAAATTTAATCTCTTTTTCTTGTATATCACCATCTGACATTCCTAAATATAATAGAAAATTCAAAAAATCCTTTTTAAATTCGTCATATAATGAAAAGTTACCATTTGTCTTTATATATTCATTACGGCCTATTTTATTAGCCTTATCCAAGCAATTATCTAATAAATATCTGCTTTCCTTTAGCATTATATCTTCCCCTCAAACACATAGCATTAATTCTTAATCCATATCTCTATGCGTTTTTTCTTTTTAATATTCCTTATCAATATATTATAAGTGGTTTTTATATATTTTTCCACTATAATATATTCTTCCTTCGATATTCTTTCATTACTATATCCAGCTCGGTGAAATATATCATCTATTTTTTCTTCGTCTACTGGAACGCCACTTCTTGATGCCATCCAGCGTATTTGACTCATATGAGTCATTTCTACCCTGTAATCCTCAAAGGCAGCTCTATATATATTACATATATATTTGTAGTAATTATTGATTCTATCATTATATTCTCCCTTAGAAAAACTATTTCTTTGTCTTAGCTTTCTCATAAGTATTTTAAATATTTTCCATATAAAATATAATAATACAGCCACAGCAAGCATTATCACCACAATTACAACTTTGCCTATAGCATTTCCGCCAAAGCCTGCTCCATTATCTGCATTAGCGTTGCTCATAGCATCTGTAATTCTGTCCCAAAAGCCTTCATCACTGGCATCATCCTCACCAGATGGAGGTGTTACATCCACCGGAATCCAACCAAATTCATCATCATATATCTCTACCCAACCATGAGCCATAGAATCATCTATATCTACGCTAACCACTGCTGTTTCACCTAATTCATTTTCTCCATCAAACCAATCATTATAGTCAGCACCCTCTATTATCTCACTATCTGTGATCGTTAGATAGGATACAGCATATCCTTCCACGTACCTTGCAGGAATACCATAGTGTCTAAACACTAACGTAGCTGCTGATGCGAAATGAGCACATAGGCCTTTTTTATTAGTAGTTAGAAAATAGTTAACAAAATCTTCTCCTTCAGGTGTTCTACCTGGTCTCATAGTATAAGGATAATTGTCTATAAAATATTTTGTTAGCTCCTCACCTATAGTAGCCTTATCACCAGAAAAACCTGCCTCCTTGCAAAAGTCATCTATAACCTGTCTGTTTTCCTCTGGTATATATAGATATCTATCTGACACCTCATAGTTCTCGCCTTGCTTTACATCCTCTAAATAAGGATAGTAATCCACATAATAATCCTCTTCAAATCGTGAGGTACCTACCACTATATCATCTTCTCTGTTAGTGACATTATCTAGCCCATCTATATTAGTATAATAAGGTAAATAAGGATACTCCTCTGCACCTCCCACATTACGAATCATCATTCTACCCTTCATACCCCTGCCCAGCTCATAATTATCCTTTAGGGCTGCACTTTCCTTATTTGTGCTCTTTTTTGTCTCTACCTTATCTATGCTTTCATCCCCATAATTACTAGAGCTAGTCCACACACTATGATTATAGTCTATTCCAATAAAGCCTCTAAGATATAAGGTATCATTAGAATATGGTGTATACTCTATAACTAAATCTCTTTGATGATCCGGATACACCGAACCAAGATTAGTCAAATCTCCTCCTGTAATGCCATCTGACTGGCCATACCAGTTAAATACTCCTGCCATTCCAGACATAGCGAACTCACTAACAAAATTGTCCACTGGTTTTCTAAAACTACGCCAGCTATCTGGTACATTAACATATTTATTAGGAATAAGAATTGTCATAAAAAGTATATACATACATATTATTCCAAACAATAATCCACTTAATTGAAACATAATCTTTCCGTTAGAGTGATACAAATATTTTTTACAATTGCCCTTTTCTATTACCTTGAAATGTTCTCCTGATTTTCCTGATTTGTAATGATTACTTCTCTTCATAGAATACACCAAAATATATCCTACAAATAACATAATCACATATATCCCACTAGGATTATAACCTATATAGCATCCTATGGTAGCTATAGGTAATGTAATCAACACAGTTCTAATAATACTCATATAATTAGATATAAGCATATTTAGTATTACACATAATCCAAAACCTAGAAAGGCAAGGCACACAGTAATAGTATAATATCTATTATCTATACGCTCTGTATATTCCATAACACCAGGAAGATCAAAGGCTATCTCAACCTTGCCTAAAAAGGTATTATATAAAGCATAAAATCCACTATTAATCGCCATAAAAAAGGGAACCATAAGCCCTACAAAAGTAGCAAACATAACTATATAGCCTACATTTTTAAACCAATTATTATAAAATAGAAAGCACAAATACACGCATATGATAAGTAATATAACTACAATCAATGGCAAGTTATACTCAGCATCCATAGAAGATGCAAAACATCCTATAGTACCAAAGGCAATCAAAAATACAGCCAGTCCACGACCTAATAATTCCAGCCATTCCTTGCCTCTTTTGTATTTCAATTCTCCTGTCATATCTATACCTGTAGGAGATACATATGGAATTTTGTTTTTCTTTTTAAACCACATAAGCTACACCATTACGTAATGTACATACGCACCTTTATAATTCATAAGTAATTCTCCGCTAGTTTGTTCTTCTCGATTAACCCATATTATATATTCTATTCCTGACACCACATTAGGCAGTTCCTTTAAGCCCTTATCATTATCCACATATGGTTTTTCATAAAATATCTCTACAAAATTAGACTCTACATCATCAATTGTTATAATTTCTCTTTCCTTTAAAGCATTACTAGATTCACTCCACCAATACAAAGTAAATGGAATTTTTACATCTATTAGATTTCTAGCCAAAGAATAGCTAAGCTCTACAATAGAATTAAGCTCATACTGCTCTCCATTTGTAATTTCCATAAGAATAGCTACTCGTTTAGTAGACATACTCTCATGTTCTTTAACCATCAAAATATCTTTTTTAACAGAAAGTTTCCAATGTATATCCTTTAAGCTATCTCCCGGAATATATTCTCTTATATCTCTAACCTCGGAAAAATCACTGCCTTTTCTATTACTTTCCTGACTATCATCATCACCTGTTCCATATGTATTAGCATCAAACAACATATTGCCGTTAACTATAGGATATAGTTCTATTCTCTTATCATAATCTATAACCTGTGTATTGCGCACAAAATGCATTATATCCCATACCGTTACACTGTTTACCTGTACATCAACCACTCCCACGTATCTGGATTTCACTGGAACTACTACTCTTTGTTCCCCTAATGCATACACAGGTACACTTACAAGCAACTCCTCTTCAAAATCATAGTAATTATTCTTATAAGATGCTGATATATTATAATCAACCACTGGAACGACAGTAGGATTACTAATTACAAACTCTATATTAAATTCCTGATTACTATCTATAGCTTCATTAACTGTTTCTATCTTAAGATTTATCTTTTTAGCCGCATATACTCCTAGACTTATAGATATAACTGGCATAATAATTAAAAAAACAGTTAACACAAGTACAGTATAGTTTTGATACAAAATAAACATAGCTATACTTAACAATACTGCCAATATATATATAGTAGTAGTTATTATTCTTTTCATATTAGCTCCTTGGTGCAACCACCCTAGAATACACTTCTTCTAGTACCCTATCTACCGTCATTCCATTTGCTTTGCCCCTTGGGCTAAGCTTGACTCTGTGATTAAATACATCTTTAAATATATATTGTATATCTTCAGGTATAATATATTTTCTACCTCGAATCACAGCCATAGCCTTAGCCATCTTAAGTAATGCTATACTTCCTCTAGGACTTACTCCATTTATAAGATTAGGTTCTGTTCTAGTAGCTTCTGTTAAGCTTACTATATACTCATATATGCTATCCTCTACATACATATCCTCTATCTCTTTTTGTAGATTTCTTATATCCTCTTCGTTAAGAACTGCCCTCATATGCTCTAGAGGTTTTTTTGAATTTTCTCTTAATATATCCACTGCAGATGAATGTTCTGGATATCCCATAGTTAGACACACCATAAATCTATCTAGCTGTGATTCTGGTAATTTTTGCGTACCAGAAGAGCCAAGAGGATTCTCTGTTGCTATAACAGTAAATGGGTCTGGTAAAGCTCTAGTTACTCCATCTACAGTAGTAGTCTTCTCCTCCATAACCTCTAATAATGCTGACTGAGTCTTAGGAGATGTTCTATTTATCTCATCTGCCAAGAATAGATTACAAAAAATTGCACCTGGTTTATATTCAAATTCCCCAGATTTGTTGTTATACATAGAAAAGCCCACTATATCACTAGGCAATACATCTGGCGTAAATTGTACCCTTTTATAATGTAAAGACATAGCTCCTGATACTGCCACTGCAAGAGTAGTCTTACCAACTCCAGGAATATCCTCTAATAATATATGACCTCCTGCTAGTATAGCAGCTAACACCTTATCAACTACATCATCTTTACCCTTTATTACTTTTCTAATTTCATCACTTACATCCAATATATTATTCATACGTCCTCCTAGTAAATTATTTGCCCAAATACACACTATATAAACATTTTACACATATTATATTAATTATGCAATAAATATACTCCTTGAGTTTCCGCAAAATGTAATTTCAAAAGAGATAACATTTTGCGGAAACTCAAGACTTGAACAGAAATAAACAAAAACTTAAATATTTTACTATTTTCTCTAGATATTTTATTTCTTTAAAATAAGTATATGCTTATTGTATAAAATTTATACTAATTTCTTCACATAAAAATAAGAGATGAGAAAAATTCCCATCTCTTACCTTAACTACTTACTAGTTATTACTAATTTACTTTCTTCTTTCTTCTTGCAAATAAAACAAATGCAATACCCATAAGAAGAATGACTGAACCAACACCTTGTAACCAACCAAAGGTATCTCCGGTCTTAACGATTGTAGGTGGTGCTGGTGATACTGGGAGATAAACTGTCTGATTCTCATCTTCGAGGTCTGCATGACTTCTAACAGTTATACCATTTACTAGTAAGTCCTCGAATACTACTGTTGTCTTACCTCTCATTAAACTAGAATCTAATACATATAATAACTCAATAGAACCATCAGTTGTTTCTGGGGTAAAGGTTGTTGTTGCTTTTATAGGTTCTAGACCTAAATCTTTACCCAAGTACTCCTTTGTTTCTTTGTCCATTAATATACCTGATAGTGTGTATTCCTGACCAACTACTAAGTTTTCATATGATACAGTATCTAAAAGACCTATATTCTAATTAAATCCACTAAAAAAGCATAACTTATCAGCCTTCATTTTACTACTAAGTTATGCTTTACTTTGCTTTATTTTCTCACCATAGGTATATCATTATTTACACCTTTAGACATAAGTATTTGATGTAAATCTACTATGCCATTATTAAATGCCGCCGCACAGGAAGTTAAATACAATTCCCACATTCTAGTAAATTCCTTATCCATCATAGCTTCTATTTCCTCTTTGTGAGTACAAAATCTATCTCTCCAACATAAGAGTGTCCTATTATAATGCCTTCTAAAGCTTTCTATATCTATAGTTTTATAATTATATTCTGGTAATAATGTGACTATTTCTCTAAGGCTAGGTATAACTCCTCCTGGGAATATATATTTCTTTATAAAAAGATCTCCTGAGGATTCTTTTCCAACACTAACTACTCTATCATAGGATAAATCAGACTTTTTCAATTCTCTATAATCCATAAGTTTAACCTGAAGCTTGTCTTCTAGATTTTCCTCCTTAATCCTTCTACTAAACTCATTATATTGTTCCTTACTAAGGGTAATACCTGTTCCTTTTATCCTATACCTTTTAGCTGCTCTTATAAGTAAATATCCCCATCCTCACCCTATATCCAATAATTCCATATCCTCTTTAAGATACAGTTTTTCTAATATATGATCCACTTTATTAACCTGTGCTTCATATAAAGTATTACTACCATTGACAAAATAACCACAAGAATAACTTAAAGTATCATCTAACCACAATTTATAGAAATCATTCCCTAAATCATAATGTGATACTACCTCTTTTTCCTGATTTTTCTTATTAACTGAAGTATATAGTATCCTTTTTAATCCTACTTCGTCTCTAGAAAATTTATCTATGTGTCTAAGAAAGCTGTCTAGCACCATATACAAATCTTGATCTACCTCTAGCTCGCCTTTTATATATGCCTCTCCTAAAGCTAGTGATGTGCTAGCTAACATATCCTTCTTTTCTGGTATCTTATGCAAATCCACCGTAAATTCTGGCGTGCCTTCTCCTATAATGCTTTCTTCCTCTTCACATCTAATAACAAAAGAAACTGGTACAATATTACTTAAGTAGCTTTCTAAAAACTTATTCATGTTTTTTCCTGCAAAGTTTTCTACTTATATAATATTGCCCAGTTTTCAATTTCTATTCAATACACACTATCTATAATTCAATTAATTCATATTCTCTAGAACCAAAGCCTAATTCACCAGCAGCTTCTACAGTATGTACACCGTTACGTGTCTCTATTCTCTCTATTAGATGGTTTCTGCCTGGATCGTCAGCGGCATATACTAAATCTAAACAAGCTTGATCTATAGCTACAGGATCCAATGATACCAATATACCTATATCCTGCATACAAGGATCTTCTGCTACTGCACAGCAATCACAATCTACAGACATATTCTTCATTACATTTACATATGCCATATTACCCTTGAAATATTCCACTACCGATGAAGCCGCATCCGCCATAGACTCTAGGAAAGAATCATGATCTGATGTCCATATCATGTGATAGTACAAGCATAGAATCGTATTCAACTATATCTTTGCCTACAAAATTCTTTTTGATGCATTTTCCATTAGGTATCTCTAGTTCTAAATCTGGTCCTTCTGCATCTAATAAATCTACCTCAAAATATTTATTCCAGCCATGATTTTCTATAGTTTTCAAATGCTTTTTAGTAGTATTTCTTTCACCATCATATGCCGTATTGCATTCTACCACTGTACCCTCTACATATTCAATCATAGGCTTCCAAAATTCTGGTTTTAAGAAATTTTGATTTCCCGCCTCACCTGAATGAATCTTAACCGCTACCCTACCTGTTAATTCTTTTCCTAATACCTTATGCAACCTCCTAATCGTTAGATTTTAGTCTAACTTTTTGGAGGCGGTTCACTTTAGTAGGATTTTATATATTTTACTATTTAATTACATCCTTACCACCCATATATGGACGTAGGGCTTCTGGAATATTTACCGAACCATCAGCATTAAGATTATTCTCTAAAAATGCTATTAGCATTCTAGGTGGAGCTACTACTGTATTATTAAGAGTATGTGCAAAATACTTATTACCATCTTCACCCTTTACACGAATCTTAAGTCTACGTGCTTGTGCATCTCCTAAGTTAGAACAGCTTCCCACCTCAAAATATTTCTTTTGTCTAGGCGACCAAGCTTCTACATCTATAGATTTTACCTTTAAATCTGCTAAATCTCCCGAACAACACTCTAGAGTTCTAACAGGAATATCAAGAGTACGGAATAAATCCACTGTATTCTTCCATAGCTTGTCAAACCACATCTTGCTCTCTTCTGGTTTACATACAACTATCATCTCTTGTTTTTCAAATTGATGTATTCTATATACTCCACGCTCCTCTATACCATGAGCACCCTTTTCTTTTCTGAAACAAGGTGAATAACTAGTAAGCGTCTTAGGTAATTCTCCTTCTGGAACTAGAGTATCTATAAATTTACCTATCATAGAATGTTCGCTAGTACCTATAAGATATAAATCTTCTCCTTCTATCTTATACATCATAGCATCCATCTCAGCAAAGCTCATAACGCCTGTAACTACTTCACTACGAATCATATATGGAGGAATACAGTAAGTAAATCCTCTGTCAATCATGAAATCTCTTGCATAAGATATAACTGCAGAATGTAGTCTAGCTATGTCTCCCATAATATAATAGAAACCATTACCTGCTACCTTTCTAGCACTATCCAAA
>CAZOUU010000007.1:0-16294 GCA_964583045.1 uncultured Lachnospiraceae bacterium
TTTATTTGATATAGATTTCTTTAAAAAGGTAAATGATACTTATGGACATCTAATGGGTGATGAAGTAATTAAAACTATAGCTAAAACCACAGAGAAATTAATAGATAAATATGATGGTTTTATATGTAGATATGGTGGAGAAGAATTTGTTGTAGCTTTACCGGGAAAAGATGTAGATAAGGCATTACCCATAATGGAAGAATTGCATAAAGCTATTAAAGCTTTAGAGATAGAATTTGATGATATGAAGATACATGTAGATATCAGTATTGGGTTGTCTTCATATCCAGAAATATGTGATAATCCACATGATTTAGTTAAACGAGCTGATTGGAGTATGTATTATTCCAAAGAGCATGGAAGAGGTAAGATTACAGTTGATAATCCTAGTATAGAAAAGCACTAAGTGTATTGATAAAAAAACAATTTTTTTGTACTATGGATATTGTATACAAAGTAAATTTGACTTATAATATATATAGTATGACTCGAAAGGAGTAGCAAAATTGGGATTCATAGATAATGTAAAGGTTAGAGCTAAAAAAGAGAAAAAACGTATTGTTTTACCAGAAACTACTGATGTACGAACTTTAGAGGCTGCTCATAAGATATTAAAGGAAGATATAGCAGATATTATATTGGTTGGAGACAAGAAAAGTATACTTAAAATTGCTAAGGGGTTAGATTTATCAAAAGCATCTTTTATTGATCCTCAGGATTGTGATAAATTAGATGCATATGTGGCAAAATTAGTGGAATTACGTAAAAATAAGGGTATGACTCCAGAGGATGCCAAGGAGTTATTGATTACAAATGTATTATATTTTGGATGTATTATGGTTAAATGTCATGATGCTGATGGAATGGTGGCAGGTGCTATTAATTCTTCGGCAAATGTACTGAGAGCATCTCTTCAGATACTTAAGACTGCACCAGGTACTAAGCTAGTATCAGCATTCTTCGTAGTAGTGGTTCCAGACTGCGATATGGGAGCAAATGGAACATTTATCTTTTCGGATGCAGGACTTAATCAAAGTCCTAATGCAGAAGAGTTAGCTGCTATAGCGGAAAGCTCTGCTAAATCCTTTAGTTTATTAGTAGAAGAAGAGCCTATAGTGGCGATGTTATCTCACTCTACTAAAGGAAGTGCAAAGCATGCTGAAGTAGATAAGGTAGTTCATGCTACATATATTGCAAAGGAAGCAGATCCTAAGCTTAAGATAGATGGTGAATTACAATCCGATGCAGCTATAGTGCCAGAGATTGCAGCTTCTAAAGCACCATGTAGTGATGTGGCGGGCAAAGCAAATGTACTTGTATTTCCAGATTTGGATGCTGCTAATATAGGCTACAAATTAGTTCAACGTCTAGCAAAGGCAGAGGCTTATGGACCTATTACTCAAGGTATTGCAAGACCAGTAAATGATTTATCTAGAGGTTGTTGTGCAGATGATATAGTTGGTGTTATTGCAATTACAGCAGTACAAGCTCAGGCGTTAGATGCAAAATAAATATTATTAACAGGGAATTTGTATATTCCCTGTTTTTATATGCAGAATCCATTTTATTAAAAGGGATTAAATAAATTTTTTGGGAGGAAATCATGAAAATATTAGTAATTAATTGTGGTAGTTCATCATTAAAGTATCAATTGATTGACAATGAGACAGAAGAGGTATTAGCTAAGGGATTATGTGAGAGAATAGGCATAGATGGACGGCTAACACATTCGGTTTCGGGTAAAGATAAAATAGTATTAGAGGTAGCTATGGCTGACCATAAAGCAGCAGTTAAACTAGTACTTGATAAATTGGTGGATACTAAGGATGGAGTATTAGCTTCATTATCCGAGATAGATGCAGTGGGACATAGAATAGTTCACGGTGGAGAATTCTTTAACAAATCAGTTGTTATAGATGATGAGGTTATAGCTAAGATAACTGAATGTAATGATTTAGCACCGCTTCATAATCCGGCTAACCTTATAGGTATCGAAGCCTGTAAGGCACTTATGCCAAATACCCCTATGGTAGCTGTATTTGATACAGCATTTCATCAGACTATTATAAAATCAGACGTTATGGTTTCCATGGAACTAGTCACAGCTTTGTATCAAAGAGAATGGCTGAGATATTAGGAAAACCTATAGAAGCTACTAAACTAATTATATGTCATCTTGGAAATGGTGCATCTATATGCGCTGTGGATGGCGGAAAGTCTATAGATACCAGCATGGGCCTTACACCTCTTGATGGATTGGTTATGGGAACTCGTTCAGGCAGCATAGATCCAGCAATTGTAGAAGTATTGTGTAATAAACTAGATAAATCTACAGGTGAGATTATTAATGTTCTTAACAAAGAATCTGGTATATATGGTATGTCAGGTGTATCTAGTGATTTTAGAGATTTAGTTGATGCAGTTGGAACAGGAAACGCAAAAGCAAAGGTTGCTTTAGATGTATTTTGCTATAAAGTAACTAAATTTATAGGCTCTTATGTAGCTGCTATGGGTGGTGTAGATGCCATCGTGTTTACAGCAGGTATAGGTGAGAACAATATAGAGGTAAGAGAACTTATATGTGATAAGCTAGGTTATTTAGGTGCATACCTAGATAAAGAAGCTAATAATATAAGAGGAGAAGAAAAAGAGATATCTACTAAAGAGTCTAGTGTTAAGCTATATGTGGTTCCGACTAATGAAGAATTAGCCATTGCTAAAGAGACAGTTGCACTAGTAAAGTAAGAAAGGAATATATATATGAAGATTAGATTGTCAGATGTGTTATCAATTCCTGATAATACAGTGATTAAAAAAGCCGTTTTTGAACCAGATAAAGTGGAATTTCAAGGCAATATATATAAGGTTATAGATAAAGAAGAATTTGATCTTACTCTTAAAGGATTAGATAAACATTCTGTAGAGGTTACAGCGAAATTTAGTATTAAAGTAGTGTTGCTTTGCAGCAGATGCTTAAAAGAACTTCCTACTACATTTTCTATAGATATTAATGAGGTTATAAATACTGAAGAAAATGAAAATGAAGATTTATTAGAGAATATATTCTATGTAGAAGCAGGGGTGCTAGATATCGATGGGCTTATATTAGATGAATTAATACCTATGCTGCCTATACAAACTATATGTAGCGAAGCTTGTAAAGGGCTGTGTAAAATATGTGGCTGTAATCTAAATGAGAGAGAATGTGGATGTGATAGACACATTATGGATCCGCGAATGGCTATATTCGGTGAGGTATTTAATCAGGTGCAATAGTCAAAAAATTACTAACTTTACTGTTGACAAAGGTAAAGCTAATGGTTATAATACTTAAGGTATGTTAATAGGAGATACAAAGTTTAATCAACTGCGATTGTAAATTATTTTAGGATTGGCAGTTTTAAAATATCTTCATCAATATTTAAGGAGGTGTAACATATGTCAATCTGTCCAAAGAATAAGTCTTCTAAAGGTAGAAGAGATAAGAGAAGAGCTAACTGGAAAATGAGTGCTCCTACATTGGTTAAATGTAGCAAGTGTGGCGCATTAATGATGCCTCATAGAGTATGTAAAGCTTGTGGTTCTTACAACAAAAAAGAGATTATTGCTCAAAACTAGTTATTTGAAAAAAGGCTTTCATTTTTAATGAAAGCCTTTTTTTATTGACTATCCCCATTAAGAATTATATAATGGAAAGGTATGTAAAATGGGATTAAGTATGATTATATATAGTATTATCATATACAGATGAATTAGGAGGAAATGTAATGTCAGATGTTACAAGAATAGTAATCGATACAGTGGGTGGAGATAATTCGCCGGGTGCTATGATAGAAGGTGCAGTTAATGCAGTTAATGAAAAAGATGGTATAAAGATTATATTAGTAGGTAAAGCAGCTATATTAAAAGAAGAGCTTACTAAATATGAATATAAAAAGGATTGTATCGAGATACTAAATGCAGAGGATGAAATAACTTGTCACGATGCACCAGTAGCTGCTATTAGAAGCAAAAAGGATTCTACTATAGTTGTAGGTCTTAATGAAGTTAAAAATGGTAATGCAGATGCATTTATTTCCTCAGGAAGTTCAGGTGCTGTACTTGTAGGCGGACAGTTTATTGTTAAACGAGCAAAGGGTATAGAGAGAACCCCTCTTGCACCGCTTATTCCTACGCAAAAGGGAGTATCCTTACTTATAGACTGTGGTGCTAATGTAGATGCAAGACCATCACATTTGCTCCAATTTGCACAAATGGGTTCTATATATATGGAGCATGTAGTAGGTATCGAAAAACCACGTGTAGCTATAGTTAACATAGGAGACGAAGAGGAGAAGGGAAATGCTCTAGTTAAAGAGACCTATCCTTTATTAAAGGCCTGTGATAGTATTAATTTTATAGGAAGTATAGAAGCTAGAGATATACCTTATGGTGCTGCAGATGTTATAGTTACAGAGGCATTTGTAGGTAATGTAATTCTTAAGCTTATGGAAGGCTTATCTGGTATGCTTGTTAAAGAAATAAAGGGTGCTATGATGAACACTACTAAGAGCAAAGTAGGTGGCTTATTAGTAAAGGGTGAGATAAAGAAGACTATGAAACGTTTTGATGCAACTGAACATGGTGGAGCACCTTTATTAGGTTTAAATGGCTTAGTAGTAAAGGTTCATGGAAATGCTACACATAAAGAGGTGAAAAATGCTATATTCCAATGTGTTACATTTAATGAACAACATATAAATGATAAAATCAGAGAAAAGCTATTAACTCAAAAAGACAGTGAGAAGGAAAATAATGAACAATAATTTTGAAGCCCTAGAAAAGAATATAGATTATTCTTTTCAGAATAAAGCATTAATAATACAAGCTATGACTCATAGTTCTAATGCAAATGAAAGAAAAATCAATAAAACAGAGGATTATGAACGCCTAGAATATCTTGGCGATGCTGTATTAGAATTAATTACAAGTGAATATTTATACAAGAGCTTTCCTGATAAGGATGAGGGATTTCTTACAAGAACAAGAGCTTCATATGTATGTGAATATACGCTGTCCTCTTGTGCTAGAGAATTGAGATATGGAGATTTCGTATTACTAAGTAAAGGTGAGAGAATGACTGGTGGTGCAAATAGAAATTCTATACTATGCGATTTGTTTGAATCAGTTCTTGGAGCTATATATTTAGATGGTGGTATGAAACCTGCTGTTAAATATGTATATGATTTCTTATTAAAGGATATAGATAAAAAAAGCTTATTTTATGATGCAAAGACTAATTTGCAGGAATTAATTCAAAAGCGCAATTCAGGAACCTTGTCATATAAGATTATAGCTGAAGAGGGACCTGAACACGATAGAATGTATACTACAGAGGTGTATATAGATGATAAAGCGATAGCTAGAGGTAGGGGACAATCTCATAAGGCATCTGAACAGATGGCGGCATATGAGGCATTGTTAACATTAAAGGATGAGTAGGTAGGATATGTATTTAAAAAGTATTGAAGTATATGGGTTTAAGTCATTTGCAAATAAAATATTATTTAAATTTAATCATGGTATTACTGGTATAGTTGGACCTAATGGTAGTGGTAAAAGTAATGTAGCTGATGCTGTTAGATGGGTATTAGGTGAACAAAGTGCTAAACAGCTTCGTGGTGCTAAGATGGAGGATGTTATATTTTCTGGAACAGAGCTTAGAAAACCACATGGTTCAGCCTATGTGGCTATCACTTTAGATAACAGTGACCATAGCCTTCCGGTAGATTTTGAAGAAGTAACTGTATCTAGACGTGTATACAGATCAGGTGAAAGTGAATATTTAATTAACGGAACAGTATGTAGATTAAAGGATATTACATCTTTATTTTTCGATACAGGTATCGGTAAAGAGGGATACTCTATTATCGGACAAGGTCAGATAGAGAAGATATTAAGTGGTAAGCCGGAGGAACGTCGTGAATTATTTGATGAGGCGGCTGGTATAGTGAAATACAAGAAGAATAAAACAGCTACAGAAAAGGCACTTGAAGCCGAAAGACAGAATCTATATCGTGTTAATGATATATTATCGGAGCTAGAGCGTAGAGTTGAACCGTTAAGAAAGCAATCAGAGGTAGCTAGAAAATACATAGCCTTTAAGGATGAGCTTAAGAAGTTTGATGTAAATGTATTCTTGCTGGAAAAGGATAGAGTAAGAAAGCTAGTAGAGGAATACAATAATAAATTAAATATTGTTACAGAGGATGCTAACAGATTAAAGGAAGAACACGAGCAAACCAAGAGCGAGTACGAGAAGCTAGAGAGTGATTTAGAAAACTATAATACAAGTATAGAAAACTCTACTAACAGAATACATGAGCTTAAATTATCAAACGAGAGGTTTGAAGGTGATATTAAGCTTTTAGATCAGCAGATTAATAATGCAAAATTGAATGATGAAAATGTTAGTCAGCAAATTGCTAAAATTACTGAAGATTTAAATAGACAGCTAAAGGAAAAAAATACATTTTTGGAGAAAAAGGCTATCTTTGACGAAAAGCTAGATTCGGCTGATGATGTATTAGCTAAGGCTAAGGCTGATAGTGCAGGTATTGCTAACAAAATAACTGAATATGAGAACAATATAGAAAGATGTAAGGCTGATATAATCGAGTATATGAATGAAAACTCTAACCTTAAGGCCAAGGTTGGAAGATATGATGCTATGCTTGAAAATATTAACTTTAGAAAGACTCAGTTAAACCAACGCTATTTACAATTTAAAAGCGATGAGATGCAGGATAAAGAAAGCTACGATAAACATAACGAGACCTTAAGCAAGCTAGAGGATGATATTAGTGATATACAGGCACAGTTAGATACTTGTGAAAATCAATTAGAGTCTAATATAGCTATTAATAGAGAAAATCGTGAGAAGGTAAATAAGTTAAATGCTATGCAAAGTAGTATTTCTTCTAAACGAGAGGCTCTAAGAAATATAACTGAGCGTTATGATGGATATGGTAATAGTATCCGTAGAGTTATGGAGCAGAAATCAAATACCCCAGGTATAATCGGTGTTGTAGCGGATATTATAACTGTTAATAAGGAATATGAAACTGCAGTAGAGACAGCTCTTGGTGGTTCTATTCAAAATGTAGTTACAGATACAGATGTAACTGCAAAGAAGATTATTACATATTTAAAGCAAAATAAATATGGTAGAGCTACATTTTTACCTTTAACTAATATAGGCAAAAATGGTGGCTTTAATAGACCTGAAGTATTAAAGGAAAAAGGTGTTATAGGACTTGCCTCTGAGTTAGTCAACATAGAGGATAAATATAAGTCTGTTGCCACACATCTATTAGGAAGAATAGTTGTAGTTGATACTATTGATAATGCTCTTTCGGTATCTAAGAAATTTAATCAGTCCCTTCGTATAGTTACCAAGGAAGGAGAGTTACTTACTCCAGGTGGTGCTATGACAGGTGGTGCTTTTAAAAACTCAAGTAATCTATTGGGAAGAAAGAGAGAATTAGATGATTTATCTAATGAGATTAATGAAGTAAATTCTAGATTATTAGAAGCAGAAAAGCTGGATAGAGAATTAAAGATAACTAGAGATAAACTAAAAGAGGATAAAGAGATATTATCTGATAAATTGCATCAATTGTATATTGATAAGAATACTGTAGGACTAAATATAGAGCAGTTAAGCAAACAATTGTCTGAGTCTGCTACAGCATTCGCTTCAGTACAAAAGGAAAATAGAGAGTTAGATAATCAGATAGAAGAGATTAATAATAATAAAGCCTTACTATTTGAAGATAATTCTAAACAGGATGAAGCTAAGGAAAATTGTGAAAATAGTATTAAAAATTACGAGGAACGTATTGTAGAAGAGAAGGCTAAGCTTACTATTGCTAATGAAAAGGTATCAGAATTAATGTTAGAATTTAATACTGTAAAGCAGCAAGAGGATTTTATAGTAGAAAATCTAAGTAGAATAGAAGTCGAAGAAAGTAAATTAAGAGATGAACTGAATGAGTATAAGAATAGAATAGATAATTCTTCTACAGAGATGAGTGATTTAGTTAAGCGTATTGAGGAAGCTAAGAAAAATAGTGATAGTAATAAGATTATTATTGATAAGCTAGAACAACAGCTTGCAGAATTTACTGAGCATAGATCTAATATAACCGCCAGCCATAAGGAATTCTTTGCAAAACGCGAAGAATTATCAGAGGAGATTAGTAGGTTAGATAAGTCAGCATTTAGAATTAGTGCTCAGATAGAAAAGATTAATGAACAAAATGATGCCTTAAGTAATTATATGTGGGAGGAGTATGAGCTTACATATAATAATGCACTTGAATTAAGAGATGAGACTTTTACAGATTTAGATGACTTAAAGAGAGAACTTAATGCGGTGAAGAATAAGATTAAATCTTTAGGGGATGTAAATGTAAATGCCATAGAGGACTATAAAGAAGTATCGGAAAGATATGAATTCTTAAAGGGTCAACATGATGACATTATAAAAGCAGAAGAAAATCTATTAAAGGTTATTGCTGAACTTGATGAAGCTATGAGAAAACAGTTCGAAGAGAAATTCGGTGAGATTAAACGAATGTTTGATGTAGTATTTAAGGAATTGTTTGGCGGCGGTAAAGGTACTCTAGAATTAGTAGATGATGTGGATATATTAGAGGCAGGAATAAAAATAGTTGCTCAGCCACCAGGAAAGAAGCTACAGAATATGATGCAATTATCAGGTGGAGAAAAATCCCTTACAGCCATAGCTTTATTATTTGCAATACAAAGCTTAAAGCCTTCACCATTTTGTCTATTAGATGAGATAGAGGCGGCTTTAGATGATTCTAATGTAAAACGTTTTGCTAATTATTTAAATAAATTAACAAAGGATACACAATTCATAGTAATTACTCATAGAAAGGGTACTATGGAAGCAGCAGATATATTATATGGTATAACTATGCAGGAGAAGGGTATATCCACTTTGGTATCAGTTAATCTTATAGAAAATGAACTAGATAAGTAATTGAAATGAGGATATTGTATGAATAATGAAAATGAAGATGTAAAGCAAGAAAAGAAGGGCTTTTTTAGTAAATTAGTATCAGGCCTATCTAAAACCCGAGATAGTATAAGTAGTAGCTTTGAGAGTATATTTTCTCGTTCAGAGATAGATGAGGATTTCTATGACGAGCTAGAAGAGACTCTAGTTATGGCAGATTTAGGCTATGAAACTACAAGTGATATAATAGACAATCTAAAGGAGCAGGTCAAGAAGCAACATATTAAGGATGTAGCTGCCTGCAGAGAATTGATAATTAATATAATACGTAGTCAGATGATAGTAGATGATAGTGCTTATGACTTTGAAAGTAAAAAGTCAGTAGTATTGGTTATAGGTGTAAATGGTGTTGGCAAGACTACTACTATAGGAAAGCTTGCAGCACAGTATAAAGCCAAAAGTAAAAAAGTACTGGTAGCGGCTGCAGATACATTTAGAGCAGGTGCTATAGAGCAGCTTAAATCCTGGGCAAATAAAGCTGGTGTAGATATAATAGCTCAACAAGAGGGTGGCGATCCGTCTGCAGTAGTATATGATGCAGTACAGGCAGCAAAGGCTAGAAATGTAGATATTCTACTTATTGATACAGCTGGCAGACTTCATAACAAGAAAAACCTTATGGATGAATTATCTAAAATGCATAAGATAATTGAGAGAGAATACGGAGACGCTAATCAGGAAACACTTATCGTGTTAGATGGTACTACTGGACAAAATGCTCTAGAACAGGCTAAACAATTTAGTCAGGTAGCAAGTATTGATGGTATAGTTCTTACCAAGCTAGACGGTACAGCCAAAGGTGGTATAGCCATAGCTATACATAACCAGTTAAATGTGCCTGTAAAATATATAGGTATAGGTGAAAAAATAGAAGATTTACAGAGATTTGATGCATCGCAATTTGTTAGTGCTTTATTCTCTGATTTTGATACAAGAAGTGATGTGGAATTACTTATTAATGAAAGCGAGGACTAGATATGTTGACATTAGAGAAATTTGAAGAAGCTTATAATACAGTACAAAAAGTAGTACTTCCTACACCTTTAGTTGAGAGTGAGTTTTTTAGCAAGGAATGTGGAAACAGAGTATTCTTAAAGCCTGAAAATATGCAGCTTACTGGTGCATATAAGATACGTGGAGCTTATTATAAAATAAGTACTATGTCAGAAGAGGATAGAGCAAAGGGATTAATTACAGCCTCTGCTGGTAACCATGCTCAAGGTGTTGCTTATGCGGCTAAGGCCTATTCGGCTAAGGCAACTATTGTTATGCCCACTACGACCCCTCTTATGAAGGTCAATAGAACCAAGGCTTATGGTGCTGATGTAGTGTTATATGGTGATGTATATGATGAATCTTGTAACTATGCTCTAAAGCTTGCTGAAGAAAAGGGATATACCTTTATACATCCGTTTGACGATTTAGATGTAGCTTGTGGACAAGGTTCTATAGCTATGGAAATAATAAAAGAATTACCAACAGTTGATTATATATTAGTTCCTGTTGGTGGTGGTGGATTAGCCACTGGTGTATCTACATTTGCTAAGATGCTAAATCCAAATATAAAAGTAATAGGTGTTGAGCCTGCTGGCGCAAATTGTTTGCAAGCATCTATAAAAAAAGGAGAAGTAACTACACTTCCTTCAGTAGATACTATAGCTGATGGTACTGCAGTAAAGACTCCTGGAAGTAAGATATTCCCATATGTAAGTAAAAATCTTGATGATATTATTACTGTAGAGGATAGCGAGCTTATAGTGACCTTCCTTGATATGTTAGAGAATCATAAGATGTTAGTTGAAAATTCGGGATTACTTACAGTAGCGGCTCTAAAACATCTGAAGGTTAAGGATCAGAAGGTAGTAAGTATCCTTAGCGGTGGAAATATGGATGTAATTACCTTTGCTTCTGTGGTACAACATGGATTAATAGCAAGAAGCAGAATATTTACTGTATCTGTATTACTTCCAGATAAGCCAGGAGAACTTATGAATGTATCAAAAGTAATAGCTGATTTACAAGGTAATATAATAAGGCTTGAGCATAATCAATTTGTTAACATAAATAGAAATAGTGCTGTAGAATTAATCATTACTATGGAAACGTTTGGTGAAGAACATAAACAAAAGATATTAGAAGGTTTGGTTAGTAGTGGCTACAAACCCATAGAAAAGGATACAAAGAGTATATATTAGAATGATAGAGATACTATTATATGATGACGCAAAATATAATAAGACAATATACGGCAAGGTGGGAGATAATTTGTATAGGGTTATGTGTGATAATCATATAATTCCGTCTCCTAACTGTAGTGGCAAGGGAATATGTGGTTCCTGTAAGGTATATATTGATGGTAGCAAAAATTCCATCTTAGCATGTAAGTATACATTAGAGAAAAATGTACGTGTTAAGACAGGTTTTTTGTTACGTGAGCCTAACTCTGTTACAGAAGGTATAAAGCTGACAAATGCAATTGGTACTGTAGATACCGTTGCATTTCCTTTTTATATAGTATCAATTGATATAGGTACCACAACTATAGGTATGGAGTTATATGGTAATACTGATAAAGTGCTTACTACATATGGCTTTCCTAATCCGCAGATAGCCTATGGCAGTGATGTCCCAGCCAGAATAGCATATTGCGATAGTGATAAGGGATTAAAGAAATTAAAAGCTTGTATAATCACTAAGCTTTACCAAGGTCTATGCCATATGCTTGAGCCTTATGTGGATATAATAGAAAATAAGAATATATATATATCTGTAACCGGTAATACGACTATGCTTCATATATTTCAGGGTTTTTCAGTTTCATCTATAGGGGTATATCCCTTTAAACCTTATGATGCATCAAGACATATATATGCTTTCACAGATATATTTACTCTAGATGCTGTATCTGGGAGTATATTTACAAAAGCCAAGATAATAGTAAATGAGTCTTTAAGTGGATATATAGGTAGTGATGTGTTAGCAGGTGCTACCTGTCTTAAGCTTCACAATAGTGATAGATATAATATGCTAATTGATCTAGGCACAAATGGAGAAATGATACTTACAAATAGAAATCGTGGTTTGTGTACCTCGACAGCTTGTGGACCAGCTTTTGATAAGGCATTGGTTTATAGCTATGGAAGCAATGTAATTGACATACTGGCCAGATGTCTTAGAAATCGTCTTATTAATAAACAGGGATTAATAGTAAAGAGATTTATGAAAACTGGAATACCTGCAGAACATAATGTGTTTATAACCGAGGAAGTGATTAGAGATATACAATTGGCAAAAGCCGCCATATATACAGGCATAACCTCTTTAATTAAGGAGTTAGGTATAGACTATGAAGCTATAGATAAGGTATATATAGCAGGTGGCTTTGGATTTTACCTAGATATAGAAAATGCTATATATATAGGTATGTTACCTAAGGAATTAAGAGATAAATATACCGTTGTAGGAAATACTTCTTTATTAGGAGCAAGGCAAGCTGGGATAAGATATGTAGAAAATACATTGGTTAAAGACAACAATATATATAAAGAAGAGGACTTAATAGATATATTAGATACCTTTAATTTATCTGAACTAGAGGATTTCAATGATAGATATATAGCAAGTCTAGATTTTATATAAGGAGAAAATATGGATATACAAATAAAAGCAAAGTTTGTAAATTATTTATTTAAGATGTTAAGTGGACAATATGATAGTCTTCCAGTTGTGTATGCTGCGGATAATCCAGAGTTTGTTAAAGCAGAGGAAGAATATAGATTGCCAGAAGCTATTCCAGAAGAAGTGGGAGTAACTACCAAGAGTATAATGGAGTTATATAAGAGACTATTATCAAATAAAGGCACAGGCTTACAGGCTATTATGATTCTAAGAAGATGTCAGATTATTAGTGAAGGTTATCTAGCTCCTTATTCCAGGGATTATAGACATATATCCTACTCTATGTGTAAAAGTGTTACTGCTATGGCAGTAGGTATAGCTATAAAAGAAGAATATATAAAGCTAGATGATAAAATATCAGATTTATTTCCAGAAAGGATAGGAATATTAACCTCTAAACATATAAAAGAAATAACGATTAGACATTTACTTACTATGGAGACAGGGGTTAAATTTAATGAATTAAGTACAGTGTTTGAAGCAGATTGGGTAAAGGGCTATTTTGAATCCGATTGTTCTTTTGCACCCGGTAGTAACTTTGAATATAATAGTTTAAATACTTATATACTATCAGTGATTATATGTAAGACTACAGGTATGTCTTTATTAGATTATGTTAAGAAGCATATATTTATTCCACTAGGAATAACCGATGCCACTTGGGAGACTTGCCCTGCAGGCTATGAAAAGGGAGGTTGGGGATTAAAGCTTAGTCTTATGGATATGGCTAAGTTAGGTCAACTATATTTACAAAAAGGTCGTTGGCTAATAAAGGGGACTATGAGAGAAATTGTGCCAGATTATTGGGTAGAATTATCCACTAACCTACAGACACCGCAAAATGTTGATACTATGGCTACAGGATATGGTTTTCAGATATGGATTTTGCCTAACGGATCTTATATGTATAATGGTTTTATGGGCCAGAATGTAGTAGTGATTCCTAGGCGAGATATGGTTATTGTCACTCAGTCTGGAGGGATAAATATGTTCCCGGACGGAAAATGTATGAGATATATAGAAGAATTTATAAATGAGGATAGTAATTTTACAGAGGATATATTACAAAGCAACCCTGTAGAACAATATATATATAAACATTCCTTGGCTAATATGGAGGTACTAGAGAAATTTAAGATTAGTAAGCCAGATTTTTCTAATCTAAGTGGCATTGTATTAAAAAAATTATATGTTAATGATACGTTATTGAAAAAATACATTAGAAAATCTAAAAGTCTGAACGATAGAACCTTTTACTTTGATGAAAATGTAGGCAGTGTTTTACCTATAGTACTACAAGCAGTATATAATAATTATTCTAAAGGGGTAACTAAGCTTAGATTTACTTATGATGAATATTTAGCTATAGAATTTGTAGAAGAGAATAATGTTAATAATATAAAAATAGGGTTTACAGAGCCTATATATCAGGATTTAACTATGAACGGAAATACCTATAAGATTGGCTCCATAGGAAGATTTAAGAATGATGAAGATGGGAATGTAGTCTTGGTAGTTAAAACAGCCTTTGTAGAACAGGCTAATGTTCGAATAATTAAGATATTCTTTTTAGATGACCGAATTAAACTTCAATTACTTGAAGCTCCTGATTTAGATGATATGCTAGACAATATATTAGAAGAGGATATACCATTACTAAAGGGAAATATTCCGTTTTTAAATTCCTCTGATTATATGAGATACAGATTAGATAAATTTATATCTCCTTGGGGTTATGGCTTTGAAAATAAAAAGTAGTGTGTTATAATGCTTGTTGGACTTGGAGGTTGATATGAGATTATGTAGTTTATATAGTGGTAGTAGTGGAAATAGTATATATGTAGGAAATGATAATACTCATCTGCTTGTAGATGTAGGTGTTAGTGGTAAAAAGGTTGAAAAAGGTCTTAATAGTATTGAACTCTCAGGTAACGATATAGATGGACTATTAATAACCCATGAACACTCAGACCATATAGCAGGACTTGGAGTTATATCTAGGAAATACCATATACCTATATATGCTACTCGAAGAACCATAGAGGCTATTAAGCAATATGACAAATTAGGTAAGATAGATGAGGAATTGTACCATGAGATAATGCCAGATACTACATTTTCTATAAAGAATATAGTTATAGAGGCTGGTTCTACCTGGCACGATGCGGCTGATCCTGTATGCTACAACTTTATTGGTGATAACAAAAAGGTAAGTATAGCTACAGACTTAGGGGACTATGATGATTATATAGTAGACAAAATATGTGGTTCTGATATATTATTTATAGAAGCAAATCATGATATAAATATGTTGCAGGTAGGGCCATATCCATATTACCTTAAACAAAGAATATTAGGCAACAAAGGACATTTATCTAACGAAAGAGCTGGAATGCTCATTAAAAAAGTGCTTAATGACCATTTAGATGCGGTTATTCTAGGACATTTGAGTAAAGAAAACAATTACCCTGATTTAGCTTATGAGACAGTTAAGCTGGAATTAGCGGATAATACATATAGTAATGATGTAAGAGATTTCAATCTACAGGTTGCAAAGAGAGATGATACATCAGCAGTTATTATAGCAAGTTAAATTTTTATAAAGTATATATACATTCTAGGAGGATATTATGAAAAAGACAGTGATTACAGTAGTAGGTAAAGACAAGGTAGGTATTATTGCAAAGGTATGTAATTATTTAGCTAATAATCAGATAAATATATTGGATATATCTCAAACTATAGTACAGGATTTCTTTAATATGATGATGATAGTAAATGCAGAGGATTCAAATAAGAGTTTCGAGACTATTTCTTCTGAGCTAGAACAGATTGGTGACGAGATTGGTGTTACTATAAAGGTTCAGCACGAAGATATATTTGATATGATGCATAGACTATAATAAGCAGGGTTGGAGGATAATAATAATGATTAATATAAATGAGGTTATAGAGACCAATGAGATGATTCGCCATAATAATCTTGATGTAAGAACTATTACTATGGGAATCAGTCTATTAGATTGTGCATCTACCACATTAAAAGAGACTTGTGATAATATATATAAAAAGATTACAGAAGCTGCTAAGGATTTAGTTAAAACAGGTAAAGATATAGAGATGGAACATGGTATTCCTATAGTTAACAAAAGAATATCTATTACTCCTATATCACTTGTAGGAGCAAGCGTATGTAAGACAAGTGATGATTTTGTAGAGATAGCAAAGACTCTTGACGAAGCCGCAAAGGTTGTTGGTGTTAATTTTATAGGTGGTTATTCTGCATTAGTTCAAAAAGGTATGACTACTGCAGATGAATTACTTATTCGTTCTATACCTAAGGCTCTTGCTGAGACCACATATATATGTAGTTCAGTTAATGTAGGCTCTACAAAGACTGGTATAAATATGGATGCAGTTAAACTAGTAGGAGAGATGATATTAGAAGCATCTATGCTTACTAAGGATAATAATTGCATAGGACCAGCTAAATTTGTTGTACTATGTAATGCTCCAGATGATAATCCGTTT
>CAZOUU010000008.1:0-3644 GCA_964583045.1 uncultured Lachnospiraceae bacterium
CTTCACCAAAAGAAAATGAAGTCATTGCAGAGATAAAAGCCCAAGATTTATCAAATATGACTCCTATGAATGCACTGTTATATTTAAACGATTTACAAGGTAGACTAGAATAGTATTATGTAAACAAAGGGTGATTATATGATTAAATTATTAGACCAACTTACAATTAATAAAATATCCGCTGGCGAGGTTATAGAACGCCCTTCCTCTGTGGTAAAAGAATTGGTGGAAAATTCCATTGATTCAGGTGCCAATGCAATAACTGTGGAGATTAAAGAGGGTGGCTTATCCTTTATTAGAATAACTGATAATGGTAGTGGTATAGAAAAAGACCAGATTAAAACTGCCTTTCTTCGTCATGCTACCAGCAAGATTAATACTGCAGAGGATTTAACTACCATAGGCTCTCTAGGCTTTAGAGGTGAGGCTTTAGCTAGTATAGCAGCAGTTGCACAAGTAGAGATGATTACCAAGATAGATAGGGATGTAACAGGAGTAAGATATCTTATAGAGGGTGGTACAGAAACTACTTATGAAGAGATAGGTTGTCCTGAAGGCACTACAATAATTGTAAGAAATCTATTTTTTAATACCCCGGCCAGACGTAAATTTATGAAAACACCTGCTACTGAAGGAAGCTATATTGCTGAATTAATTAATCGATTAGCATTATCTCGTCCGGATGTATCCTTTAAGTTTATAAGTAATGGTCAAAATAAACTATATACCTCTGGTAATAATAGTCTAAAAGATGTTATTTACAATATATATGACAGAGATATTTCTAAAAATCTATTAGAATTAAATGAAAGTTGTGGCAATATTACCTTAACAGGCTATATAGCAAAGCCTTATATATCCAGAGGAAATAGAACCTATGAAAACTATTTTGTAAATAATAGATATATAAAGAGCTCTGTTATAACTAAAGCTATAGAAGAGGCCTATCAAACCTTTGTTATGGTACATAAATATCCTTTTACGGCCTTAAAAATAGATATAGATAAAACCCTATTAGACATAAATGTACATCCTACAAAAATGGAGCTTAAAATAAGTAATTCAACGGAACTACATAGCTTTATTATAAATACCATAAGAAATGCCCTTACTGAAAAAGAACTAATACCTCAGGTAGCTGTGGAAACTGAAGTTAAGACAAATACAAAACCTATTTCCAGGATTATTGCACCAGAACCTTTTGAGACAAAAAGAATCGAGGAAGAAGCAACAGTAGCACAGCCTAAATCTATAGATTATACTAAAGAGGTTGCTCCTACAAAGACTAAGGTAGCTTCAAATACAGAGTACAATACCTCGGCCTCTATTCCTAAAACAGCCTCAGATACAGAGTACAATGCCGCTGCCTCTATGACTAAGGATCAGGTTAATATATTTGATAATAAGCTTTTATCTGAAGAAGCCAGACCTAAACACAGACTAATCGGACAATTATTTAAGACCTATTGGCTTATAGAATATGAAAACAAATTGTTTATTATGGATCAACATGCTGCTCATGAAAAGATTATGTTTGAAGAGCTTATGCATACTCTAAAAACAAATGAAGTATATTCTCAAAATATATTACCTCCTATTATTATAAGCTTAAGTCCGAGAGAGATAGATGTGTTAATAGCTAATATGAACATTTTTTCTAAATTAGGCTTTGTAATAGAAGAATTTGGTGGAAATGAGTATGTGATACGAGCCGTTCCTAGTAATATAATGGGAATATCTGCCACTAATCTGTTTGAAGAATTTATAGGCGACTTATTAGAGGAGTCAAATAGAGTAACTGACGATATATTTGTAGAAAAATTATCTACTATGGCTTGTAAGGCTGCAATAAAGGGTAATAATGCTATATCCTTTAGAGAGGCTGATGCTTTAATAGACAGGCTGCTTACCTTAGAGAATCCCTATAACTGTCCACATGGAAGACCAACTCTTATTACTATGAGTGAACAAGATATAGAAAAGAAATTCCGTAGAATACAGAACTAGTAGATGCATAGGAGAGTATGATGAATAATTTAATTGTATTAACAGGACCTACTGCCGTAGGTAAAACAGATATATCTATACAATTAGCTAAAGCTATAGGTGGAGAAATTATATCCGCTGATTCTATGCAGGTATATAAATATATGGATATAGGTAGTGCCAAGGTTAAAAAAGAAGATATGGGGGGTATTACTCATCATTTAATAGATATTATAGATCCTAAGGATGGCTTTGATGTAACTATGTTCAAAAAATTAGCCCTAGAGGCTATAGCTGATATATATTCTAGAGGTCATATTCCTATTATAGTAGGAGGAACCGGCTTTTATATACAAGCTATACTGTATGATATAGATTTTTCTAATAATGAGGATGTATCTATCTATAGAAAAGAGCTAGAGAATATAGCTTCTGAAGGTGGTGCTATAGGCTTACACGATAGGTTAGCTAAAGTAGACCCAGAAGCAGCAAAAAACATACATCCTAATAATACTAAACGTGTAATAAGAGCATTAGAATACTATAAAAACACCGGAAATAAAATATCAGCTCATAATAATGAGCAAAGAAAGCATACCTCTCCCTATAATTTTGCTTACCTGGTGCTAAACGATGACAGAGATAAATTATATCAAAGAATAGATTTAAGAGTAGATAGAATGTTAGAGGAAGGGCTTTTAGAGGAGGTAAGGCATTTAAAGGATATGGGACTCACTAGAGATATGGTGTCTATGCAAGGTATAGGCTATAAAGAATTACTTGCGTATCTAGATGAGGAATACTCATTAGAAGATGCTATATATATTGTTAAAAGGGATTCCAGACGTTATGCCAAACGGCAGCTAACCTGGTTTAGAAGAGAAAAAGATGTGACATGGCTAGATAGAACCAAGTTGGGAGAGAATTCAGCTATATTAGAATTTATAATAGATTTACTTAAGAAAAGAGGCATACTATGATAAAAGATATGAAAGAGTATTATAAGGATTTAGGAATTGATGAGAAGGTATATAATTATTGTATAGATATAGAGCGTACTTTGAATCCTAGATTTGATGCTATTGATGAAATGGCAGAATATAACCAGCTTAAAGTACTTAAGGCAATGCAAAAAAATAAGCTAAGTGATATACATTTTGCAGCTACTACAGGATATGGATATAATGATTTAGGTCGTGAAACCTTAGAAAAAATATATGCTGATATCTTTAAGACAGAGGATGCCTTAGTAAGACCACAAATCACCTGTGGAACTCATGCTTTAAATGTAGCCTTATCCAGTAATCTAAGACCGGGTGATGAATTGCTATCCCCTGTAGGAAAGCCTTATGATACTTTAGAAGAGGTTATAGGTATAAGATCCTCTAAGGGTTCTCTTGCTGAATATGGGGTAACCTATTCGCAGGTAGACCTATTAGAAGATGGTGCTTTTGACTGGAATGGAATCAAGGCAGCCATTAATGTACGTACTAAGCTGGTTACAATACAACGTTCAAAGGGGTATGCTACAAGACCCACCCTATCTGTAGAGCGAATAGGAGAGTTAATAGCCTTTATTAAAAACATCAAGCCTGAAATTTTATGTATGGTAGATAACTGCTATGGAGAATTTGTAGAAGAAAGAGAACCCTCTGAGG
>CAZOUU010000008.1:3654-10655 GCA_964583045.1 uncultured Lachnospiraceae bacterium
CTGATATGGTGGTAGGCTCTCTTATTAAAAATCCATGTGGTGGATTAGCTCCTATTGGTGGATATATATGTGGCACCAGAGAATGTATAGAAAATGCCGCCTATAGACTTACAACTCCAGGACTAGGTAAAGAAGTAGGTGCAACTCTTGGAGTTACAGACAAATTAACTCAAGGCCTATTCCTTGCACCAACAGTGGTAGCTGCTGCATTAAAGGGGGCTATATTTGCTGCAAATGTATATGAGAAATTAGGATATAAAGTAGTTCCTAACAGTACAGAAGCTAGACATGACATAATACAAGCAGTAGAATTTGGAGATGCAAATAAGGTTATAGCCTTTTGTGAAGGAATACAATATGCAGCACCAGTAGACAGCTTTGTAACTCCAACTCCTTGGGCTATGCCTGGCTATGATTCAGATGTAATTATGGCTGCGGGGGCGTTTGTATCAGGTTCATCTATAGAATTAAGTGCCGATGCACCCATAAAACCACCTTATGCAGTATATTTTCAAGGTGGATTAACTTATCCTCATGCCAAATATGGAATAATGATGAGTTTACAACAAAATTATAAAAAGGGATATATTAATTTATAAGCATTGTAATATATTTCAAATATAGAAAAACTTAAGATTTTCTCTCTATACACCAAACTTTATTTGTGATAAACTGTTCACAGTAAATTTGTTTGATTAGCAATATATAGTTAGGGTTACAATAAAAATATTATGTAAAGTAGGTTGAAATTATGGCAAGTAATTCTTTATCAACAAATCGTTGGACAGGATTTCTTATTATATTATCTGGTATAGTACTAGGTGGTTTTATAGGATATCTAACTAGAGATGTGGGATTTTTAAGCTGGTTGAATTATGGACAGGAGTTTGGTCTTGATTCACCTATAATATTAAACCTTGGTATACTTATATTAACCTTTGGTTTACAAATCAAGATTAATATAGCTAGTATTCTAGGTATGGTATTAGGAATAATTATATACAAGAAATTATAGCTCATATACTACCTGGAGAGTAGAATGTGAGGATTTATGAACAATTTAACTATAAAAGAACTACCTATATCTGAACGTCCCTATGAGAAATGCATGCTATACGGACCAGAAGTTCTTAGTGATGCTGAGTTACTAGCTGTTATTCTTAGAAACGGGGATAGAAATCATACTTCTGTAGAATTAGCTACTATGATATTAGATGCTCACGCTGTACATAAGGGCCTACTAGGATTACACTATTTATCTATAAAGCAGCTTATGAGCTTTAATGGAATAGGTAAGGTAAAAGCTATAGAGCTAGTTTGTATATGTGAGATTGCAAGACGTATATCAACTATGACGCACAAACCATTAATTAGTTTTACATCTCCTGAAAGTGTAGCTAATTATTTTATGGAATCTATGCGTTACCTTACTAGAGAAGAGATACATATGCTTATGTTTGATGGTAAGCATCAGCTAATCGATGAGGTGTATTTAGCAAAGGGTACAATTAATCAAGCTAGTACATCACCTAGAGAGATATTTGTAGAGGCCTTAAAAGCAGAAGCCTGTTTTATAATTATAGTTCACAATCACCCTTCCGGAAATCCAACTCCCAGTAAGGAGGATATTATATTTACACACACTGTCAAAGAGGCTGGAGATTTAATTGGGATAAAATTGTCTGATCATATTATAATTGGCGACAATATATATATAAGTTTATGTGAGAGAGGTTTGATGTAATCTATGAAATTTAAAGAAAAGAAACATATACCACCAAAATATATATTATTAATATTCACTGCTATTTGTTTAATACTTTTAGTATTATCACTATTATTTGAGAATACATTAACTCCCTTAAAGCTTATAACAGGAAATGTTATAACACCTATGCAAAGCGGTATAAATGATATAGGCCTATGGGTTAATTCAAAGCTTGATAATTTCACCGAGGTTGAATCGCTTCGAGCAGAGAATGATGAATTAAAATCTAAGATAGAAGAATATTCTAGTAGTGAAAAGACTTACCAACAGGATTTATATGAATTAGACCGTCTTAGAGAATTATACAGATTGGATGAGAAATATCCTAACTATAATATGGTTGCTGCAAGAGTTATAGCTAAAGATTCTGGTAATTGGTTTAATGTCTTTGTTATAGATAAAGGTTCTAAGGATGGCATTGAGGTAGATGCAAATGTAATGGCTGGCAACGGCCTAGCAGGTATAGTAACAAAGGTAGGTCCTCATTGGGCAAGTGTTAGAGCCATTATAGATGATACTAATAATGTAAGCGGTATGATAACTGATGATGAGACTTTATGTATTGTTGCTGGTAATCTAGCCTCCATCGAACATGGTTATATAGATGTAGAATATATAGATAAAGAGATTACTGTAACTGATGGTGATGAAGTAGTTACATCAAATATTGATAATAAGTATCTTCCTGGCTTAACTATTGGATACATAAAGGATGTAAAGCTAGACTCCAATAACCTAACTCAGTCTGGTAAGCTAACACCAGCTGTGGATTTTAAAAATTTACAGGAAGTTCTTGTTATAACTGATGTGAAAAAGACTGTAGAATAAAGAGAGTGTGTATATAGTGAAACGATTTATTACATTAACTGCATTAGTTTTAATATGTTTTCTATTACAGACTTCTGCATTTAAATTTCTAGAACTTAATGGAGTAGTACCTAACATTATGCTTATATTAACTATGTCCTTCGGCCTTATGCGAGGTAGAAAAGAAGGTATGTTAGTAGGCTTTTTTTGTGGTTTATTAGTGGATATATTCTTTGGCTTTGCTATAGGCCCATATGCTATGATTTATATGCTCATAGGCTATGTAAATGGGTTTTTTCACAAGCTATATTATGTAGAAGATGTATTACTTCCTATGGTTATGATAGCAATTAATGATTTAGCTTTTAATCTTATTATCTATACTGTATTTTTTGTTATGAGAAATAAGATGAATTTAGTGAGCTACCTTGAACATGTAATTATTCCAGAGATTTTGTATACAGTATTAGCAACTTTGATTTTGTATAAAATTTTTACAAAAATTAATAGTTTCCTTAAAAAGTCTGAGGAAGGAGGAACTATATAATGCTTAGAGGATTATTTGAAACCATAAAAGAAATAGTAGTAGAATACGTAAAACATAGATTGTTTATATTTTCTTTAATAATTATTTCGTTATTTGGAGTATTAATCCATCGCTTATTTACTTTACAGATTATAGAGGGCGAAGAACATTTATCTAACTTCAACTATAAATCTGAGAGAACCTTAAGTGTAGAAGCTTCTAGAGGTAATATATATGATCGTAATGGTGAATTAATTGCATATAATAAACTGGCATATACTGTAACCTTTGAAAATGACCCAGATTTGGCGGAAACTGCTAAGAAAAAAAAGATGACAGAAAATGCTCTTAAAAACGAGATTATATATAAGGTTATAAATATATTAGAGAGTAATGGAGATGCCCCTTCCTATGATTTTCCTATTACCATAGATAGCAGTGGTGAATTCTCCTATAGTTTATCCAGTGATACACAGATAAAACGTTTTATAGCTGATGCTTATGGTATAGATAAGATTGATAAATTATCTCCTAAACAGGCCTCGTCTACAGCTAAAGATATGTTTTTATATTTCAAGAATGGAACTGGTGCAGCCAAAAAAACTAAGAATTTTGATATAGCTGATTCCTATAGCGATGAAGAAGCATTAAAGATAATGGCCATTCGCTATAATCTATGGCTAAATCGTTATCAACAGTATGTCCCAGTAACTATAGCTTTTGATGTAAGTGATGTAAGCACTGCCATTCTTAAGGAAAATAGTTCTGAGCTGCTTGGTGTAGATGTAGAGGTTGGATCTATTCGTGTATATAATGAATCTCAATATTACGCACACATTATAGGTTATGTAGGTGCTATATCCACTGATGAAATGGATGAATATAATTCAAATCTATCTGAAGACGAACAATACACTAACAGTGATATGGTGGGTAAAACCGGACTTGAAAAAGAACTCGAATCAGATTTAAGAGGTGTTAAGGGTTCTGAAAAAATATATGTAGATAATATGGGACGAGTATTAGAGACTAGCGATAAGACAGATTCAGTAGCTGGAAACGACATATATCTTACTATAGATACTGCCTTACAGAAATACTGTTATGTAGCCTTAGAAAAGGAAATTGCCGCTATACTACTAGCCAATATGGTGGAAGAGGAGCCAGAAGTAGTGGTACACGAGGATGGAACTACTACACAAACTGGTGCAAAAAATCCTATTCCTTTATCAGAGGTATATTTTGCCCTATTCAATAATAACGTTATATCTTTAAATCATATGAACAGTGATGATGCAAGTAGCTTAGAAAAGAGTACCTATACTAAAATAGTTAGTGGAAGAGAAGCTGCTGCTAGCCAGGTTACAAGCTTACTAAAATCAGACACTCCTAACAAGGAGTTGTCCGATGAATATCAAGCTTATTTGGAATATGTATATGATATGTTAGCTGAAAATAAAATATTAGATAAATCCGTTATTGATTCTACAGACGAGAAATTCATAGCATATACTAGTGATGAGATATCTCTGTCAGAATATCTTAAATACTGTATTAATAAGGGTGCTATAGATATATCCGTACTAGACATATCTAGTAAATACTATGATTCTGACGAAGTATACGATGAAGTAGTGAATTATGTAGGAGAAGAATTATTAGAGGATAGTAATTTCGACAAACTTGCTATTAAATATATGATAAAATCCAATGTGATATCTTGCAAGGATGTAGCATTATTACTATATGATCAAGAAGTATTAGAGACTAATGACAAATATTATGCTAATTTAGTGGCAGATACTATGTCACCTTACAAGTTCATACGACAGAAAATATCAGATTTAGATATAACACCAGCACAGCTTGCTTTATATCCTTGTGAGGGTTCTGTAGTAGTAACTGATGTAAATATGGGTGAGATATATGCTATGGTTAGTTATCCTAGTTATGATAATAATCTGTTAACTAATTCCGTTGACTCAGCATATTATAACAAGCTGCTAAATGATAAGACTAAACCTTTATATAACCGAGCTACACAACAAAGAACTGCACCCGGTTCTACCTATAAGATGTTAACTACTATAGCTGGTGTGCAAGAAGATGCCATACAATTAGATACCGAAATAGAAGATGAGTCTGTATTTACTAAGATAAATACACAGGCTAAATGTTGGATATGGCCAAGTAGTCATGGTACTATAGGTATAGAAGAAGCTATCGAGGTTTCATGTAACTATTTCTTCTATGAGGTAGGTTATAGATTAAGTACAGATGACAATGAAGAATACAATGAGGCATTAGGTCTTAATAAACTGAGTAAATATGCTTCTATGTTTGGACTAGATAGAACAACAGGAATAGAGCTTACTGAATCAGATCCCAAAATATCAGATACAGATCCTGTACGTTCTGCAATTGGACAAGGTACTAATTCATATACAGCAACTCAGATATCCAGATATGTTACTACTATTGCAAATAGTGGTACAGTATATGATTTAAGTCTTGTATTAGAAAAGAAAGATGTAAATGGTAATGTAACTTATACAAACCCTCATAACGTATCAGGTATGGTAAGTATAGCTGATTCTTTATGGAACGAGGTTCATAACGGAATGAGACGAGTTGTTACCAATCATACATCTGAGACTGCATTAATCAATAGAATTAATGTAGAAGTAGCAGGTAAAACTGGAACTGCCCAAGAGGATAAAACAAAGCCTAGTCATGCATTGTTTGTATCTTATGCGCCATTTAATAATCCAGAAATATCTGTAACCACAGTAATCCCATATGGTTATTCTTCAGGTAATGCTGAGGAGTTAGCCGGATTTATATATGCCTACCAATATGATAAAGCTTTACTTGAAAATGAGTCAGTTACAGGTAATATCAACCTATCTGATTAATTTTAGAAAGCCACCTATTTTTAATGAAGAGGTGATGTCATGAATAGTCCTGTAATTATCAAAGGTAATCGTTATGGACTTGTATTGATACTAGATGATAAGCTCCCTTTTAATGATTTGCTTATGTGCCTAAGAGATAAATTTCAAAGTGATATAAAATTCTTTGATAAGAGCACCAAATTAGCATTAACCATTGAAGGTAGAGAATTAACTAACGAGGAATTAGACGATTTACTAGAGATAGTTCGAGTATACGCAGGACTAAATGTACAGTATGTTATTGATCCATCAATGTTATTTGAAGTACCTTTATCTGAAGCTATATTAGATGATGATAATCAGGAAGCTACATCTGATTATAATAAGGACTTCGTAAACTGCTTTAGAGAAGAGGGTACTTTTTATAAAGGTACTTTACGAAGTGGGCAACGACTAGATGTAAACAGTAATATTGTCATTATTGGTGATATTAACCCTGGGGCTTCAGTATATGCCAAGGGAAGTATTATAGTCATAGGACATCTTCTTGGTTCTGCCTTTGCAGGGCTGGATGGTGATAAAAACGCATTTATAATTGCTCTATCTATGGCACCTATAAATGCCAGTATTAGAAATGTACCTTTTCTTGAATACAATAAAAAGAGTAACGCTAAAGTGTCATCTACAAAAGAAAATCCTAGAATTTTGTTATGCTATGACAATAACATTATATCTAAGGAGATATGTAAATCAGTTTTTAATGAATATTTATATAACTAATTTTTTGTGGAGGAATTAAAATGAATAGTGAAGTTATCGTAGTTACTTCAGGAAAAGGTGGCGTAGGAAAAACTACATCTACTGCAAATATAGGTGTTGGTTTAGCTAAACTAAAGCAAAATGTTGTACTAATTGATACAGATATAGGTCTTAGAAACCTTGATGTAGTTATGGGATTAGAAAATAGAATAGTATATAATTTAGTTGATGTAATCGAAGGTAACTG
>CAZOUU010000008.1:10665-15838 GCA_964583045.1 uncultured Lachnospiraceae bacterium
TTAAAGCAAGCTTTAATAAGAGATAAAAACTATCCAAATTTGTGTTTGTTACCAGCAGCGCAAACCAGAGATAAGAATTCTGTATCTCCTGAACAGATGAAAAAATTAGTTCAGGAATTATCCTTTGATTTTGACTATATTATACTAGATTGTCCTGCTGGTATAGAGCAAGGCTTCAAAAATGCTATCCATGCTGCTAATAGAGCAATAGTAGTGACTACCCCTGAGGTATCAGCTATACGAGACGCCGATAGAATTATTGGCTTATTAGAATCTCACAATATAAGACAGCTAGATTTAATAGTTAATAAGCTACGAATGGATATGATAAAGCACGGTGATATGATGAATATAGAAGATGTCATAGATATTCTAGCTATAGATTTATTAGGTGCAGTTCCAGATGATGAAAATATAGTTATATCAACTAACCACGGAGTTCCATTAGTAGGAGATTCTTCCCTTCCTGGACAAGCATATATGAATATATGCCATAGGATACTAGGAGAAGAGGTAGAATACATAGATTTTTACAATAACAATATATTTAGGAGACTTTCACACATATTTAAGAAAGCAAATTAAGGTGGATAAAAATGTTTGATGATTATAAACTAAGGCATTACAATTTCAATTTATTAATACTTGTGTTAATTGCATGTGGTATAGGTACAGTGGTTATATATAGTGCTGATAGCACTTATTTAAAAAAACAGCTTATAGGTCTTATAGCCTGTGTTATAGGAATGATAGTACTTTCTCTTATAGACTATCATATACTGGTAAAAACGGTTGTGCCCTTATATATAGCCAATTTAGTTATGCTAGGATTACTGCCTTTCTTTGGTAAGACTGTAAACAATGCAAGAAGATGGTACGCTTTAGGTAATGCTGCAACCATACAGCCTTCTGAATTTACAAAGGTTATAATCATCATATGTGTAGCTGTATATCTAGCCAAATTTAAAGACAGAATCAATAAATTCGTTATATTATTAGGACTTGCTGCGTTATGTGCCGTTCCATTATTTCTTGTTCTTAAGCAACCAGATTTATCTACTACTATAGATATAACGCTTATTATTTTAGCTATGTTATTCGTAGCCGGCTTAAGCTATAAGATTATATTCACTGCAATCCTTATATTTATTCCTATTGCAGGTAGTTTTGTGTGGTATATACAGACCCCTAATCAAAAATTACTTGATGAATATCAGATAGGTCGTGTACTTGCTTTCCTTTATCCACAAGATTATTTATTAACTACAGGGTATCAGCAAAACAACTCGATTATGGCGATTGGCTCTGGTATGCTAACAGGTAAAGGTCTTAATAGTTCTACTTTAGCTACTGTTAAAGATGCAAATTTCATATCTGAGCAGCAAACCGACTTCATTTTCTCTGTTGTAGGTGAAGAATTAGGTTTCGTTGGAAGTGTTATTATTATTGCAATTTTGTGCCTTATAGTGTTACAATGTATTAGGGTAGCTATGAAAGCAAAAGACGATGCTGGAATGCTTATTGCAGCAGGTGTTGCCGCCCTTATAGGCTTTCAAACATTTATAAATATAGGTGTAGCAACCGCCGTGTTGCCTAATACAGGTATTCCTTTACCATTTATAAGCTATGGACTAAGTTCTCTGGTGAGTTCTTGTGGTAGTATAGGATTAGTACTTAATATAGGGTTGCAAAGACGAAAATTCTAGTTTTGGGAGGACTGAATAATGAATATTGGGTTGATTGCGCATGATGCGAAGAAAAAACTTATGCAGAATTTTTGCATTGCATACCGTGGTATATTAAGCAAGCATGAATTGTATGCAACAGGCACTACTGGTAGACTTGTAGAAGAAGTTACCAACCTTACAGTACACAAATTTTTAGCTGGTCATTTAGGTGGGGAACAACAGCTTGGTTCTGGAATAGAGAATAATGATTTTGATATGATTATTTTTCTAAGAGATCCTCAATCTCCAAAATCTCATGAACCAGATATCAATAATATATTTATGCTATGTGATATTCACAACATACCACTTGCAACTAATTTAGCTACATCAGAGCTTTTAATTAAAGCTTTAGATCGTGGTGATTTAGATTGGCGAGAGATGTTTAAATAATACATCTATGATGCAAAAAGATACGTTAGGTAGAGAATTATATTCTTTACCTTTTGTAATGTATATACACAAGGAGTTTATATGAAGAAATTTTTATCAATAATATTATGTACTATATTAGTTTTAACTATGTTAACTGGTTGTTCTATGGATTTTAATAGAAAATTAGAAAGTCCCTATGATATCTCAGATAATTTATCAGTATCAGTTAATGATTCTATGGCAACCATTACACCTGCTAGTTTAGGAAATCAATATGCTATTATACCCTACAACAGTTATGTATTTAGCGATGAGAATGGTGATTATACTAGTTCTCTATTAGTAAATCAGACTGCTGGCGAAGTAATATTATGCAGTAATCCACATAAACGTATATATCCAGCTAGTATGACTAAGATTATGACTGCAATGATTGTAGCAGATGAAATTGCTGCTGGACATATTAGTATGGATGATGTAGTCACCTTGACACATAACATTGAACTTAATGATGTAGATGCTGTTTCTGCTGGATTAAGCACAGGAGATTCTATAACTATACATGAATTATTATATTCATTACTTATTCGTTCATTTAATGATTGCTGTGTTATTTTAGCAGAAGAAATAGCTGGTAGTGAAACAGCCTTTGTAGATATGATGAACGAAAAAGCTTTTGAATTAGGAGCTACAAATACTCATTTTGCTAATTCTAATGGCTTACATTCTGTTGACCACTATACTACAACCTACGATTTATACTTAATGTTTAACGAATTTTCGCAATATAAATTATTATCAGAAATAGATGGTATTAGTACCTATACTATGCGATACCATCATGCAAATGGAGAAGAGGTAGAAGTAGAGTGTTCAGCAACAAATGGTTATTTAGGAGAATACGATTTACCTTCTGGTCTAAGTCTTCACAGCTGGAAGACAGGAACTACTACCGAAGCAGGAAGCTGTCTTATTATGTCTGTTTCAGATGAAAATAAAAATACTTATATAGCTATTATTGCAAAAGCTGTAGACAAGGATACTTTATATGAAAGTATGACATCTATGCTAGAGCAGATTAACGAATAGATACATTATCTTAAGGAGGATAAAACTATGATAGAAATTATTGCAGGTTCTAAGGGAAAAGGTAAAACAAAGATATTAATCGAGAGGGTAAATGATGATATTAAGCTATCAAATGGTACCATAGTATATTTAGATAAGAATAATAAACATATGTATGAATTAAGTAATCGTGTTCGTCTAATTAATCTAAACGATTTTAGTATTGATAATTACAATGTATTTCTTGGATTTATATATGGCATTATATCTGAAAATAGTGATTTAGATAAGATATATTTGGATAACATCCTTTCTATAGCACATTTATCAGAAACAGAATTTACTGAAGCTATAATAACTCTTAGTGGCATATCAGCTAAATATAATATAGATATGGTAATTAGTGTATCTCTTGATAAATCACAGATTTCAGAAAATATTTTAGACCTAGTAAAAGTAGCTTTATAATATATTAATATACTAGAGGTAGTATTATGGCTAAAAAACCAACTAATGTCGTTAAGATGCAGACTAAATTCAAACTAAATATCGGTATTATTACTTTTATTATTATATTTATCTATATGGTAATTATAATATTAAAAAGTATTAACAATACTACATACTCTATATATGAAGTAGAAAACAGTATAATCGATACAAATATAAGAACTACTGGACTTGCTATTAGACAAGAAAAATTAGTTAATACTACCGATTCAGGATATATAAACTACTACATTAAGGATGGAGAGAGAGTAGCAAATGGCTCTACTGTATATACTGTTGATCAAAACGGTGATATACATAGCACTTTAACCAATCTATCTAGTGATAGTGTTGATTTAAGTGATGAGCAGTATACAGATATCCGTAATCGAATATCTATGTTTAATAGTTATTTTAATCCTATACAATATTCAGATGTATATAATTTCAAAATAGATATGGATAATGTGGTTTTAGAATTATCTACTGGTTTATTAGCTGAACAAGAAACTACTATGGATAGTGCTACAGACAATGCTAATACCTTTAAAAAAATAGCAGCTGAGGAAAGTGGAGTAGTTACATATTATCAGGATGGATATGAGAGTTTTGATTTATACAAGGTAACCGAAAATGACTTTAATAAAGATAAATATACTAAAAAAACCTTAAAGTCTGGTGAGATAATAGGTGCTGGTACTTCTGTATACAAGCTTATTACCAGTGAGAACTGGAATATCGTTATCGAGCTTACCCCAGAAGAAGTAGAACGCATAAGGGATAAAGAAACCCTAAATATCAATATTGCAAATAATTCCAGAAACATACGCTGTAAATATGAATTAATTAAAAATAATGATGTTAATTTTGCAATTATTTCTTTAGATAAGATGATGATTGATTATATAAATGAAAGATATTTAGATATAGAAATTATTATGGATGAAAATTCTGGATTAAAGATTCCTAATTCAGCCATTACTACAAAGAATGTATATCAGCTTCCGGTTTCATTTTTAACTACTGGAAGTGATGATACTAAAAACTCTTATTTTAATGTTAAAACCACAGGAGAAGATGGCACTGAATCTGTTAAACAGATTTCTCCTACCATATATTCAGTAGGCGAAGAGTATTGTTATGTAAATCCAGATGATTTTGATAAAAAAGACATACTTGTAGCTAATAATTCTAAACAAACCTTAAGCTTAACTAATGCAACCATTAGTAAACTCGAGGGAGTATTAAGTGTTAATAAAGGCATAGCTTCCTTTAAACAAATAAATACCATATATTCTAGTGATGACTATACAATAATAGAGCCTGATGTAGAATATGGTATTAATCTGTATGATAGAATTATATTAGATAGCTCAACCGTAGAAGAAAATACAGTTATACGTTAATACAAATTATATATAAAGGGTGTGAAAATATGCTAGCTGAGAATTTAAACGAGGTAAAAGAACGCATAAGTAAGGCTTGTAAGCGAGGAAACAGAGATATTAACGAGG